>JANKMV010000070.1:0-7627 GCA_024650095.1 Bacillota bacterium
TGTTCCATGCCCATTCTCGCCTCTACTAAGGTTCTTCGCAATTACATTACTCACTCATAAAAACTTGAGCAACCTTAAAAACATAGTATTCCTCTCCATCTTCCACAACAACATTTCCGGCAGCAGCTACACCTACGTATGCCAACTCTGGATTCAACATATTCTCCCTGTGTCCGTCAGATCTCATCAGGCTATTATGGGAGTCCTTAGCCATTCCGGCTAGTTCTTTACTAAAAGAATTGCCAAATTCCTTATACCAGGATGTAGCAACTTTGATGTGATTTAAATTCTCAGATATGATAGGAACAGAACCTCCAACTATCTCAGCTGCATAATCCGTTGTGCAACCAATCCGTGGTGAACCGTGTCCGTAATAATTATGGGTCATCATGTCATCAACCTTTATGTGAGCTACCTCCATTAATGTATCATGGACTTTAAGTTCTGGGATCCCTCTCTTTTTCCTTTCTGCGTTCAATATTCGAATATTTTCCCAGGCCAAATCTCTATAAAAAACAATCTCCTCTGGCGGAAGATCAAGGTTATCTGCTTTACGATCTTGCTGGTCTTCCTGCTGAGTCTTTTCTGATACAGTCGTCGCTTGGTCGTTCGTATCTACGGAGCCCTCTTTTCCTTTGCCTGATAATTTCTTCTCAGACCTTTCACTTTGTCTATGATTAGATGACGCTTCTTCCTCATTGTCTGCTTCAGAAGCTGAGACAGAGGAAGGAGAAGGCGGCGAACTTATGCTAAGTTCACCCACGACAACTGCAAACCGTTCAATAAGGTTATCTTCACCGTTATGCATTTTGTATGCTTCAAAAGACAGCAGCCCGATAGCAACGATAATCAATAAAGTAAAAATTGTGTTAGTGGTCTTTATGGCAACACCCTTTATCTTTTTAAATATAGTCGCCACCTCCCCATCAACGTTTGCGCCCATCTTAACCAAATTATACCATAAACAAATATTTAGCGCACTACCTGCTTAGGTGTATTGTAACATCCACAGGAACGGTATCTTTCTCAATACTATAGGTCACATTAATTTGCGGAACAGTTCTCCGTTCTACTCTTTCAGGAGTGTAGTTACGTACAGTATTTATATCCCATCTGTAATTAATCGTCTCGGCTACATAACTGGAATAAGTCTGCCAAAAATAAACGCCTATATCTGTTTGCTTTCTTTCAACTAGGCCAACATATGCCCCCACATCTCTTTTTGGTGCAACAAGCTTAAATCCTGAATATAAAAGGGAAGATCTACTCGACAAAACTCCCAAATAACCAAAAAGGTTAATTACAGCATCAGGTAAAGGCTCGCTGATTGTAATTGTTCCTGCCGTAGATGTTCTTGTTCTAATTAAGTCTCTGACTTCAGTTCTTGCTTCACTTAAGGAACTATATGTTCTGCTAGTCAAAAGAGTCGGTGTTTTATAATGATTCGGCCGTGCCATTGTACTATTGAACCCTTCATCCAGGTATAATGACCCGATATAATCCGTTCGCCTTATCGCTCTTGTGCCCAGACTCCTCACTCTGTCTTGAGCAGCAGCACGGGAAGAAAACGGACCTTCACTTCTGCCGGTAGGATTTGTTGTATAGCTAAAGTAATCCATACTAACTTCCCGTATATAATACTTTGTTGAATTGTCTCTCTCAGTTCTAGTGCCCGGATTGTTTTGCCTTGCTTCTGCTCTTGTTTCATACGGACCTGTTTGCCTGCCAGCAGTATTCCACCCATTACCGCTGTTTTGCATTTCAACAAGCCAGTATCTTGTTTCAGTCCTGGCCGGCACTGTAACCCTAACGACTTCTTCCGGAATAATATAATCTTGCGGTGATTTTCTTTGTGCTTCTTCTTTGCTGCGGTAAACATCTACAACTTGTTTTTCTATAACTTTTCCATACTGGGTATGCGTTTCAACTACATGCCAGACATCAACATCCATCGCCTGCACATTTCCAGCAGTTAAAAGAACTATCACCAATGTAAATAACAGTATCTTTCTCATTTTTGATCACCTCCAGTTAAGGAGCTAAATTTGCTTTAGCTTCCGAATCAACAGTAAGCATAATCCTCTCATAGCCCATACCGGAAAACAATGAACCCAAGAGCAACGACTGCGCTTCAAATTTCACCTCCACATAATACGAATCGCTGTCTACTTTCCTGTAAGTAAAATCATTTTCACTCCACTCAATGTTTTTAACTCGCTGCAAATTTTCCGCCACAACCTCTCGCGCCCGCGTTTTCGCTTTGCTTTCATTTATCTCTACTCTAAAAGCAAGCTCTAACCCGTTATTAACACTAAATCCGCTTATTACAATCTCATCATCTTCAACCGCAACTGCGGCTAAGGAGCCGGCATCGGAAGCCATCTGTACCTGCGACCTTGTCAGATGAATAATCCCCAGATCAACAACAAGCACCAACAACATAAGCACAACAGGCAGTATTATGGCAGTAATTATCAGGGAATTGCCTCGCTCGTCAGCTCTCATACTACACCTCCCTGTCTAACTTGGCTCAAGATGAAATGTAGCAATGCCCTTAACAGTCATTCCGCCATTTTCGCCGCTAAATAATTTCCAAACCCCAGGCAGTAAGGAATCAAACATAATCTCTGTTTCTGTTGTAACCAAATCGCTTTTCCTTGTTAACTTGAAATCTTCCAGATTTACCAGGTATTCCGCTTTATCTCTGGCGGTCTTTTCATCTTCTGTCCGAATGAATTCCCGTGCTGCTGCTCTTGCCGCCTCATTGGCCAGCAGCTTGGAATTAACCAGCAGTCCCATTTCTACTAATCCGATAAGCAACAAAAGTAACAGCGGAATGACAATAGCGGCCTCAACCAGAGCAGTCCCTTTTTCCTTCACTGCCATCCCTCCTTCCTGTACTTTGCACTGCCCAAAAGATTTATGGAATTTGGAGACGTGTCTGAAAATGCCGCACTAAGGCCGGGAGCAAAAATTTGCTGCCGGCCCAATAAGATCACTTCAACACTCTCGACGCTTTCTTTGAACTCCACATCGTATGTCAGTTGTGTGAAAGACAAAGAAAGCACATCTTCTATGGCATCCATAGCCTGCTGTTGACAGGCGGATACCGCATACTCTCTTGCCCCTTCTCTGGCAGCCGATGTAACTATCACCTTGTTATAACCGGCAAATGCTAATGTAAAGATGCTAATTAAAATAAACAGGACAACTGGTATGGCAATAGCAGTCTCAATCATTGAGGTGCCTTTATCACCCATTAAAACACCCCCCAGAAGCAAGACAACAAAGCTCCGGCAGATATAAACACGCCATAAGGAAGGACACTGTCTTCTTGTGACCCCTTAAACTTAAGCAAAAGGAACAAGCGTGGGAAAAACTCTTTAAACCCGTATTTGCGTAGTAAGATA
The DNA here is from genome assembly GCA_024650095.1 of Bacillota bacterium. GTDB lineage: Bacteria > Bacillota > Dethiobacteria > Dethiobacterales > Dethiobacteraceae > JANKMV01. The sequence continues at coordinate 3,411 of JANKMV010000070.1, forward strand.
ATCGCCGCTGCCACTCCACCAATTATTGAACCGATTAGCAAAATATTTATTGCAAAAAGAGGACCTGCCAAGGCACCGAAACCGGCCATTAGCTTTACATCACCAGCTCCCATGCCACCCATCACAAAGAAAGGAACAAGGGCACCTCCGCCGATAAATAAACCACATAAAGACAAAAGCAGCCCGGACAGGCCGCCTAAAAAAATATTAATAAAGAACCCAACGGCTACCGCTCCGAATGTCAGCCAGTTGGGTATTCGGTATGTTTTAAAATCCCATACAGCGGCTGTTACAGCTACTGCCATGACTAAAAAAATGATCATCATTCTCCCCCCGACATTAAAAATTAGTTAATGAGAAGCATTTACCCAGCAAAAAGCCCTGGCCGTATTCGACACCAAGGCTTTTAACCATGTTTAATTGTTTAGGAGTTTCAATGCACTCGGCAATTGTTTTAATTTTAAGTGCTTTAGCCATGTTAACCACATTTTTTAAAATTACCGTGCTGTAGAAACTGCCGTTTGTTAAAGGTTTATCAAGCTTTATATAATCAGGATGTAACAGCTGAACCAGCTCCAGCCGGTTAAAACCTGACGCCATATCATCAATAGCGAATTTGTACCCTCTACTTTGCAGCTCTTTTATGCTTAAAACAAACTCTGACTTGTAATCAAACGGAAACTCCTCCGTCTCTACCAACTCAAAGACTACATGCTCTGCTTTTGGTAAGGGCTCAAGTCTATTTAGTAAGTAAAGAAGAGTCAGTGGCTGTATGTTAATAAAAATAACCCCTTCCGGGGCATTAGCTAATGCTTTCTGCATACATTGAATTTCAAGCTCTCGTGACAGCCCAATCCTGTTGGCCTCATAAAACATATCCTGCGCCTTTTCTTCGTTTGGGCCTCTAGCCAGTGCTTCGTATCCCAGCACATTATTTGATTGCATATCAAGTATCGGCTGATAAACAACCCTGACCGACCGACTCGTAATAATCTCTAAAATATTTATAGACTCTCACCTCCCTAGAAATAAAAATATGGCAACCTGCGGGTATGGGAAAAACCAGCAAAGTAAAACCGCTTACTTTCCAGATGCTTAACGGCAAGAAGTAGCTTTCATTAAAATGGTTTAACTCTAAGTAACATGATAAGACCATGCACAAAAATAACCGTGCAGATTATACTTAACCTTTTCTTATTATCTGATATAATCAAAAAAAAGGGGGGTTAAAATGATCACAATTATTATTGACCATTCGTACGAAGATAACTATTTTATGATTTCAGAAATTGAAGTGAATATAGCAGACAAAGAAGAAAAAGAAAGGATAATGGAAAAATTTAAACAAATAGCCGGAGCCTTGGTAATGCCAGACAATGAATTAAAACAAAGAATTGCAGATACGTTGGAAGTAGATATTGACCTCATTGACCTAGATACAAACGAAATTGATCTAGACTAAAGCAAAAACTGGTAGCAACACGGTTGCTCTTTTAAATGCATATAAGGATTAGAATACGTAGGAGGTGCTTAAAGATGCACCTCCTACGTATTCTTACTCCATCTATTTAACAAAGCGAAGCCTTACGTCTTCCCAAATGTTGCCCACCACAATTATAAATTGAGGCTCACTAAAAGTGAAGCTATGACCGTAGGCTTCAGCTTCAACTGTAACGGAATAAACCGTTCCTACCGGTGCATCGATGGGTACGCGGAATTCTCCCTTATACTGATTATCCTCCACTGCAGTAAGCTCCACTACCTGCCCGTCAATTATGGCGTGGGTATGTTCCACATCTCCGGTATATCTGGTATGGAAGCAAACTACAGAACCAGCTTTCACATAGATTGGGACATTTTCTATCAGGCCTTCCGCAAACAACGCATCATCAACTGCAATATCATCTAATGATATCCTGTTCACTTTATATGGACCAAAGCACTTTTGTGACACATTACCGACTCTATCCTCAGCCTGCACATGCAGATACCAAATACCGTTACCAACTTGTCCGGCTGTCCTGCCTGAACCTGTCCCCCAGCTGGACCAACCGCTGGCAGGGGTACTGGAGCTCTTTGTCCAGGCAAAACGCTGCCTTAGAAGGCCGCTGCCCTTATCGCTGAAGCTCAAAGCAACTTCAACATTAGTTTTATCCCAATCCCTGCTGCCTGGGCTTGCTTGTATAGCAGGCGGTTCTATGTCAATAACATACGTTCTTGAATAAACCCAGCCGGAAGTGCCTCCCCCGCTTTCTGCTCGCACTCTAAAGCGGATAGTCGCATTTTTACTGCTGTCTGGAATGTTGTAATTATAGCTTCTGGTTGTACCGGTTAAGGCAAGGTTACTGTAAGAACCTCCGTTATAACTTGCCTGCAGCCGGTAATTTCTTGTCCCCGTAGGATTTCCCCAAAAAGTTGTCTGGCCCCAAGAAACAGTTTCCCTGCCTGCAGCCAGATAGTCTGACTGAGGGCTTATAAACATCCCCGGCGTATTAGGCTGCAAATAAACAGTAGTTGCCGAACCAGACGTATACGACGAATTACCGGCTATATTTTCCGCCCGCACTCTGAATTGAACCGCGTAATTCCCCATACCACCTGGCATGCTCACATTTCTTGATCTTGTTGTTATGCCAGATGCTACGGTAGACCAACCACCCCATGACCCCGCTGAGTTCCGATACCGAACCTGTAGTCTATAGCTGTCAGCTGTTGAAACATTTGACCAACTTACAGTAATATTTTGACCCGGCGTCACCTGAGACGGATAGCTGATTGAACTTGGAGCACCAGGGGGGATATATTTACCGAAGGTAACACGAAGTGCTCTTCTGTGAGTCCTGAGAGATCCCAGAGCAGTCGTAAAATACCAACTGCCGCCGGAGTATGTTAAATTGGCGTTGCGCCACGCTATGCCGTAGCGATTTATTTGTGTAGTGGTAGTTTCTGCGCCTGAACCAACCCAGCTATGTTTTACGTTGAAATCTCTTGTCCATCCGTCGGAACCATACATATTAAAAAGTGAGGATGGCGCATTCGGTATTATACTCACAAAGGTATAGTTATCATTTGAGTATTTAAGTGCTGCGTCATACTGGGCACTGTTTGGCATAAACGTCCAGTGATACCCCGGATTTATTCCTTCCTTCGTATACTGAACTTCCGCTCTGTAAGCTCCGGATATATACTGCGCATTTGTTGCCCCCGCAACAAGAGGCAACATGATGACAAACAGAAAGATAAACACACATGTGGCTTTTCTCATCACCTCACCCACCCCCTTCATTTACACTGTCACTGATTTTACGGCAGCAGCCCTTCTGTTTGCCCCGTATCTTCGTGGAATAAAATAAGTTCTCCGGTCCAATTGTCCAACAACAATAAGTGCTCCTTTGCAGCAAATATTAAAAGGTGTCCTTGCTCCTTAATTACTTCGTTTTGCCCTGTTTCAAGGTCATACCGATACGCCGCTTCCATGTCACTGTAGTAAACATAATTGTTTCTAACCATAAAGTTTTCTGTCCGCACATCTGTGACCGGCTCGCTTACTCCACCGTCTTTGGGAACACGGTATATCGGCCCTTCACCTATCCCCTTGATATAATACAGGTACTCTCCGTGCGGAATAATGCGCCCGACGGCATGATCCGTCAGCTTCACATCCTCGCTGGTTTTCAAATTATGCTTGTATAATTGATAGTCATCCAGGTCATGGGCATAGTAAAGCAGCTCCTCCTCCATAACCAGCCAGATTGCCGGATTATCCATTACCTGCTTGCGATTTGACCCGTCCAAATTCATGCTGTAAACTTTGTTCTCATCCAGATTGTCGGCAAAATAGATTTTATTTTCACTGACAACCAGATGTCTGGAATGGGTATCGTTTAATGGCCGCCGATTTGAACCGTCCAGATCCATTCGATAAATCCTGCTGCCGTCGGTTACGTTTATATAGATAATAGCGTACTCTGTTATGTTTAAATCCCAGGCTACATCATCCGAAATCTGTTCAACCGTTGGGGTATCTCCCTCCAAGTGCACCAGACTCATGCCCGTCAATGAAGATACGGCTATAATAGAACCGTTTTGAGCAAGAAAGCCGCCATTGGCCAAGTTGGCCGCTGAATTACCTGTTTTATCCCATTCAACCTCTGGCATATTATTGTTTTTTTCTTGAACCGTCCAATAGTTAAAGCTGACAAAAACTGCTGCTAGGA
>JANKMV010000070.1:7637-8720 GCA_024650095.1 Bacillota bacterium
GTTTTCCCAAAACGAAACATAGCAAATCACTTCCTTATGGTTGAATCTTTACTTCGGCACCTATGTAAAAGTGGAACTTGTTTTTGTCATAATTACTGTCAAATAGACTGTAGATTGAGTGAAACAGGAGCGTCGGTGCTTCAACCTCCATAGTTACAGCAAACATATCAGTATAGATTCCGTCGTGGCTCCAGGTCAGTGAAATATCCCTGTCCGCAAAATTAAAGTTGTCTGCGTTAAGTACCACAGCTTTATCTGCCTCATCTGCTGCTTCTGGCTGTATCTCAAACACAGGCACAAAAATTCCTCCCTGATACTCGCCGTAAACCTCAAATCTGCTGGCACCGGCCAGTGCTGCAGCATCAGCTGTTGCCTGCACCTGCCGTTTAACTAGAACCAGCCCGGCTATATCAAGGGCAAGAGCAAAAAACAACAATATTACAGGCAAGAGCAAGGCAATCAATAAGGCGGCCACGCCTTTTTCTTCTTTTACGGCTAGCAAAAACATACGGGAACCTTCATAACCACATGCTCCTGCAGCGCCGGCTTTCCTTTTGAGCAACACGTCATATATAAACCTCCCTGCTACGGGCCTTCTCTTTTGAAAGTAGAGCTCACTGATAAGAGTGAATAATTGTCCAGTGTTTCAGTGCCAATCAGCTTGGTAATACGCGGAAACAATGTTGGATGGCGATACAAGACCGTTATTCTTACATAGTTTGCTGTTGAGTAATCAAAGGAAATATCCTGTAAGTTGGACTTATCTAAACCGTTGTCTGTAAGTATCTGTTCTACCAAATCGTACGCACCTGATTCATCTTCCCATAAAGCAACATGTCTTGCCCCTTCTCTGGCCGCATCAACCAGAATTGTTTTAGTAAAAAAATTAGTCAGAGGCAGAAATATTAAACCGATAGCAATAAAAAGCATTAAGGGCAGCACGATAGCCGCCTCAAGCATGGCATTCCCCTCATTTTTATGCACCACAACCCCTCCCCGGCCTGCATTAAAAAGAAAACCGAAGTGGTGCTTGGCTATGTTTGCGGCCCGGCACCACTTCCCTGTTCTAGATTAAATAGCATC
>JANKMV010000071.1 GCA_024650095.1 Bacillota bacterium
TATTCATTTTCTTTATTCTGACGTTCAACAGAGCGGATAATCTCACTTTTTAAATCGTTGAGAGTCCGTATGTTTGTATACTGTTTAACGAAAGTAACCGCCTTTTCATATGATTGAATGATCACACCACTGCCTTTGGTCGTTTCCACAATGCCCATGTCGGATAGAATGCAAATGGCGCGTCTTGCTGTCTCCGAAGAAACGGCATATTGACTAGCCAGGGCAGAACGAGCGTAAATTTTATCCCCAACATGATAGTGACCATTAACAATTTTCGCAGAAATATCAACCGCTATCTGTTGATACCGTGGACTACTCATTCTTTCATCTTTCGACATACCATCAAATCCCTTAGGCGTATTTTAATACATACATAATGTGCCCCGTACTTCAAAACAGTACCTACCCTATCATATAATGGCCGTCAGTTCTTTGGCAAGATGGTGCAACCTATAGCGCGCAACCTGTAGTACGACCGCATACTACAAGGATGCATAGTCATATAAACGTGCTTAAGAAAAAAGGATTTGATTTCTTTGCTCAAATCCTTTTTATTGGGGGATGGTCTCAATCCCCTCATTTTTGCGACGTAGTGCTTTAAAGCCTGAGATAATATCGAGAATTTCTTCTGTAATGGCGGTTTGACGTTCCTGTTGATAATGCATCGTTAATTCTTCAAGCCGTTCATCAATATTTTTCTCAGCCGCTTGCATGGCAGCCAGGCGGCTGGCATTTTCCGCGGCTAAAGAAAAGGCAAACGCGCGATAGAGTGAAACAAAGAAATACTGTCTTAATAGTTCGGAGAGTAATTGCGGTGCAGGGATAGTGTATGTGGGTAGCGAACGAGATTGCCACTCTACTCGTTGCTTTCGTAGTGAGGATAAATCCACAGGAAGTAGCGTTTCCACACGGGAGGCAAAGGTTGCTCCCGCGAGGGGACGATTATATAGAAGTAGCACTTGTTGCACCCCATCCCGATCTCGCCAGCCCTCAATTCTTGCCAAAAGTGTTTGTACCGCCACCGTAATTCCCGCTGTCGAAACGGGAACGCCAAAATGTTCTGCCACATGGTGGCCAGCGGCAGTGACACGGGTAAAAACTTGCTCACCCACACAGGCAATATACCTATTTTGGGGGAACTCACGTCCCTCCTCTTGCCAATACTCTTCCAAAGCAAAATGCACTATTTGTTCATTAAAGTGCCCCGCTAGCCCATGATCAGAGCCAAATATAACAAGCAGGATCGGACTGTGTTGATCTTGCCTGCGCGCCTGTACCTGCTCTTCCTTTGAAGTGAGCACAACGGAGAGACCCATTTCCACCGTCTCATAGTAATCATCTAATGATTCCACAGCTTTTTCATACTGCTGCACACTCGTGGCAGCTAGCGCTTTCATGGTCTTCACAATGGACGCTAAATCTTCACCACTCTTTATTTGCTTCTGCAGTGTCTCTAGGTTATTACTCAAGCTGCGCTACCCCCTCTGGGTCCAGCGCTTTTTTCGCCATTTCGATCATAACTTCTTGGTCTTTTTCTTGTAATACCTCTCCCCGAACAATCTTATCGCAAAGCTCCGGCAGTTCTTTAGTAATGGTTACCCGTATTTTTCCCTCCGCTGCGGGTATGTCGGCAAGCTCAATTTCATCGAGCACACCTGCTGTGGTGGCTAATAAAACAGCAACCTGCTCATAAACGGCAATGGGCTTATATTGGGGTTGCGTTAAAACACGACGCACCCGTCGACCCCGCTCAATAATGGCACGCGTTTTCTCATCGAGACGTGTACCGAAACGAGCAAACGTCTCCAATTCCTCAAACTGAGCATAGGAAAGGCGTAAATCACCCGTTACCCCACGATAAGCCGCCAGCTGGGTTTTTCCCCCGACGCGGGAAACCGACTTACCCACATCAACTGCTGGCAACTGGTTTTTCTGATACAATTCCGGTGAAAGATAGATTTGCCCATCCGTGATGGAGATTAGATTAGTGGCAATGTAGGCGGAGATATTTTGTGCCTGCGTCTCAATAATGGGTAATGACGTAAGGGAGCCACCACCAAGCTCTTCACGTAAATGGGTAGATCGTTCCAACAAACGAGAATGTATATAGAAAATATCTCCAGGATATGCTTCTCTACCCGGTGGGCGCTCTAAAAGCAAGCTAAGCTCCCGATACGCACGGGCATGCATGGTGAGATCGTCATAAACGATTAAAACATCACGACCCTGCTCCATAAAGAATTCCGCTATACTGGTAGCTGCATAGGGCGCAATATAGCGCAAACCGGGGGCGTCCTCACCTGACGCTACCACCACCGTTGTGTATTTCATGGCATCAAATTTATGAAGCTGTGCCACTAATTTTGCCACTGCAGAACCTTGTTGCCCAATGGCGCAGTAAATACAAAGCACACCGGTTTCTGCCTGATTGATAATAGCATCGATGGCAATGGCCGTTTTACCAACCTGACGGTCACCTAAAATGAGCTCACGTTGCCCTCGTCCCACGGGAATGAGAGCATCGACCACCTTCAATCCTGTTTGTAACGGTTCCGTCACAGGCGCTCGTGACATAATGGGAGGCGCTGGCCGCTCAATGGGGCGCCGCTCATCAAAGGAGAGAGAGCCTAAATTGTCAAGGGGATTGGCCGCCGCATCGATGACACGTCCTAACAAACCTTCCCCCACGGGGATATCCACCACACGCCCTGTTCGACGCACACGGGCACCCGCGGTGATTTTGTCTGAGGAGCCTAGCATAATCACGCCAACTTCATTAGCATCGAGGTTAAAAGCAATCCCCAATACGCCGCCGGGAAACTCCAACAACTCCTCGGCTTGCACATCAGCGAGTCCGGAAACGCTGGCAATACCACTTCCAATGGAAATAACAGCTCCCGTTTCTTCAATCTGAAGTCGTGACAACTCTTCTGTGAGCGCGCCATCCACGGCTTTATCGGTGGAGAAGAGGATATCTTTTAGTGACGTATTCGACAAGGTTGTGTTAGGATTCTGCTTGGACATCCATCACTTCCTCCTTGCTCGTAGTAGAGAGATTGCCGAGAATTTGTTTTTCCACATCTTTCAAATATCCCTCAACATGCCACGCCACACGATAACCCCCGACTTCTAACTCCAAACCGCATATTAACTCGGGACTATTCTCATACATGACTTGCACTGGCTGACTAAAAAAGGCATGCAAATACGTTGTAAGCTCCTGCAAACGCTCCGGTGCAGGCTCTAGCGCACTGCGCAGGATAATACTCTCTTCTTGGGTAAAGGCATTTTGCAAGCGCGTTTGCTCTGCTGGCGGCAGTTGCTCTACTTTCTGTTGGAAAACATGCCACACCATTTCCTCTAACGTAGCATCGGCTAAATCCCGTAAGCATTGCTTGGCAATTAATGTTGCTTGACGCCCCACTCGATTACGAAGGTCATGCAGGAATGTTTCTTGTTCACGTTGCATTGCCTTATGCCAACGTTTGTGCGTTTCATCCACTTCCAGGCGGGTAGATTCAAGTAAACTCATGCGTTCTTTTTCTGCATCCGCACGGGCTTCTTCCAACATTTTTTGATCACGAGCCTGTAGTAATTCAACTTTTTGTCGATAGTTATGTGCTTCCAGCTCTGCTTTTTCTTTTTTTGCGGCTGCGACCTCTTCTCTTTTGTAGATAATCTCTTCCCGTTCTTCCATCATATTGACGATGGGTCCATAGAGAAAGCGACGAAGCAAAAAGACCAGCACAAGAAAATTAATCACTTGAAACATGACGGTATACCAGTTAATAATCATAGACAACCACCACTGAGATGATGGTATCGTTGACTAGACATGCTTACATCCCTCCCAACTGCTCCAAAAAGAATCCCCAAAAAGGATTGGCAAAAATTAAAATCATGGTCACAACAAAACAATAAATGGCAGTGGATTCAATCATAGCCAAGCCCACAAAGAGGGTTCGTGTGATGGTGTTAGCTTCATCCGGCTGTTGCGCAATGGAGCTAAGCGCCTGGGATACAGCACGACCTTGCCCTAATGCAGGGCCCACAGAACCAATAGCAATGGTAAGTCCTGCCGTGGCAATTGAGACAATAGCAACTAATGCAATAGTTTCCATATTACTGCTCTCCTTTTTCTTCTGTTTTCTTATGTGTTTTACTGGCAGATGCAATATATACCATGGCAAGAATGCCAAAAATATATGCCTGAATTAATCCAGTCAGTAGCCCCAAAACCTGCATAATCACCGGGAAAAAGAGGGGCACGATGGTCAAAAGAATGGCAACGATAATGGTACCACTCATAATATTGCCGTAAAGGCGCACCGCTAAGGCCAACGTACGACTCACTTCCCCAATGATATTGAACGGCAACATGAAGAATGTAGGTTTTACATACTGTCGTAAATAATGCCGCACACCATCCTTTGCAATACTAAACGCGGGAACGGCGATAAAAACACTAATGGCCAAAGCCGTGGTGGTGGAAAGTGAACTTGTGGGTGGCACATAGCCCGGCACCACTGATAACAGGTTGGATACGGCGATAAAAATAAAAAGTGTGCCGATAAATGGCAAATAGGGCCCTGCCGGCTGACGGCTCACTTCTTCTATTTGATGATTAATACTACTAACTAGCACCTCTAGTAGATTTTGTCCGCGCGAGATGGGACCTTCACTCGTCAACTTACGCGTGACCAACCAAGAGCCACCCACAAGTAGCAGCATTATTAACCACGTCACAAAGATGGTGGCATTGATTTGAAACCAGCCTGCTTGCAACAGGATAATTTCATCAGGATTGATATTCATAAAAAACCTCCTTCCGCACGCCCCATGATAAGTACAATATTAGTATTCACCCTTGGGATGATTGTCCCCGGCGACCTGCTTCTGTGCTTTCTTACTGTTAATCGACCACATGCGCGCCACCAAGAAACCCACCAGTGCCGCCAGAAGATTTGGCAAACCCTTCATAAGGAGAAAATAGAAGCTTACCATCACAACTGTCATCCGCACCATAAAGCTCACAATAAATAACAGAGCTGTGCTACGTGTCGTCGTTAGCTTCGTTACTGTCCACCAGAGGCCGCCAAAATACAAGAACCCCAGCAGTACTCCCCACGGAAAAGACAGCAACGTGGTTAACCATTGCAAAGAGCACACCACCTCTCAAACTTAACCGTTATCCTTCTCTTCATCTGCAGGCTCCATTTCTTTTTTTACCCACTTCCAGGCATTGACGATGCCGGCCCCTAGCCCGAGCAAAAGTAACATTAGCGTCCACGAATAATCACTGGGCCAGCGGCGGTCTATCCAAGTTCCCAGCGCCACGCCTAGAATTGTATAAATAGCAACGGTCCAGCCCACTAAGCCAAACATACCCATACCAAACCAAACACCGCGTTGACGAGCACGGCGAGCCTTCAGGCGGCGTGCCACTTTTTTTTCTACTGTGTCAGATAATTCCTCTTTATTCTTGCCATCACGACCACGCTGCGTCACTACCGATCACCCCCAAGCTGCGCGAAACGCCTGAGTGTATCGGCTTCAAGCTTTGCCATCACTGAACGGGCCTTCTTTTGACTTTCATCGAGGTTCTTCAGCTCAGTTTCCACCAGCACTTGGAGTTCCTCTAAATCTGAACCCTGCACGGCTCTGGTCGTCGATAAATAAACACGATCACCCTTTTTTACCAATACGCCCCCATCCACAGCTAAAAAATGCTCTGCTCCATCCTCACTGGTGAAAGTAAAAATGCTAGGAGAAAGCGTCGTCACAAGGTCAATATGACGAGGAAGCAAAGTAAACCAGCCATTGGTAGCCTCTGCTGTAATCTTGCTGACCGTCTGTTCAAGCAATACCTCTATCGGTAGCAGAACTTTTAACTTCATCACAGATTACCACCTTACTTTTACTTGTTCTTACCCTGGCCGGCTTCACTAATTTTACCGATCATATACAGATCGGACTCAGAAATAGTTGCAAACTCATCATTTAAAATTCGCTCACAGCCTTCAATGGCATCGGCTAAACGTACAACTCTGCCAGAAAGGCCTGTGAATTGTTCTGTTGTCACAAAGGGCTGCGTAAGAAAACGTTCCAAGCGACGTGCCCGTTGCACCACACGGCGGTCGTCCTGTGACAGCTCCTCCAAACCCAACATTGCAATAATGTCTTTTAGGTCCTCAAACTCTGCCAAAACGCGGCGCACTTCTTGAGCCACACGATAATGTCGCTCGCCCACAACAATGGGATTAAGCATTTTTGATGATGATCGAAGTGGGTCTACCGCAGGATAAAGACCTTCGGCAGCTCGCTTGCGCGATAAAATAATGGATGCAGAAAAATGAGCAAAGGTATGGGTTGCTGAAGGATCGGTGAAATCATCGGCTGGAACGTAAACAGCCTGAATGGAGGTAATGGCACCGTTTACAGTATTAGAGATTCTTTCCTGCAGCTCCGAGATCTCAGTAGCTAGCGTGGGTTGATAGCCAACACGAGAAGGCATTTTGCCCAGTAGCCCTGACACTTCAGACCCCGCTTGTACAAAACGAAAAATATTATCAATGAGCAAGAGTACATCCTGCTTGGCCACATCACGAAAGTATTCTGCCATGGTTAATGCAGCATGTCCTACCCGAAAACGTGCTCCGGGCGGTTCGTTCATCTGCCCAAACATCATCACGGTATTATCTAAGACGCCAGCAGCTTGGATATCCCGATATAGCTCCTCCGCCTCTCTGGAGCGCTCACCGATGCCACAAAAAATACTGACCCCTTCATGATTGCCCACGGTGTTATTGATTAGTTCGGTAATAAGTACCGTTTTTCCCACGCCGGCGCCACCAAAAAGTCCAGCTTTTCCCCCTCGCTCAAGAGGGGCCATTAAATCAAGGGCCTTAATGCCAGTTTCAAATATCTCAGAGGTAGTGGCACGTTGAGATATGGGTACGGGCGCACTGTAAATACTTCGTCGTTCCACGTCACCAAGCTCGTCCTTACCATCAATGGTATTGCCAAAAACATTGAACATGCGTCCGAGAGTACTCTTACCAACGGGGACTTGAATACTGTTACCTTTGTCAATAATCTGCCCGCCACGTGACAGGCCACCGGTAGGTGAAAATGCGATACCCCGCACCAGTTTTGGACTAGGGTGCGCCACTACCTCTATAATAATTTCTCCTGTAGAACCCGCCTCGAGAATACTATGAATAGGAGGCAATTTTGCCGCAAAATGTGCATCAACCACGCTTCCCCGTACAGCGATTACAGTACCAATGTTTAGTTGATTCTTTTGATCAGTGACAGCTTCCATACAATCCTCCTTTACATCTCAAAAAAAACACGTATATAAAGATTACTACCTTATCTTCGCAATTATTATATCTTTTTCCTCTTTACACCAATAAAATTCGTATTATTTTTTAGGTAAACATAAAGGCGCACGCTTTTCGCTGATAACACTCGCACTCGCTAAATGCACGTAATCTAATTTTCTTGGTTATGTAAAAACGATGCCTCGTAGGGGAGACATCGCCGTTTTACCCGTTTTCTTACAGATAATTTATGCAATCCATTTTTCTAGCTGGTATGGTATGAGTATCTTTTTGTTTATAGCCTAATGCAATGGAGTACAAAGGCCGATAACCCGTGGGAATGCCAAGCTTATCTATCCAGGGTTCACCTTCTTCACTGTGTAGCAAAGACATCACCATATTAATCCAACAGGAACCGATACCTAAAGATTCCGCCGCAAGCAAAATATTTTGTGTAGCCGCAGCACAGTCAGCTTGCGGCGCAATGGCTTGCTCGTCCCCACTAACAATAATCAGTGTGGGTGCGTTATAAAAGAGCTGAAAGTTTTCATTACGAGCCATCTTTTGATAGCGGGCATGCTCAGACGCCAGAAACAGTTGCTTCGTCTGTTCCGAGAGTTCCGCAAGCAACTGTGTATTCTGAATCACCGTGAAATGCCACGACTGCTGATTTACAGCACTGGGCGCATAAATGCCTGCTTCCAAAATGGCTTGCAACTCTTCCTTTTTAATTTGCTCTTCCCGATAGGCACGGATACTCCGTCGACTTTTAATCGTCTTTACTGTTTCATTCATGATTAAACACTCCATTCTTATGCTTATTTTGCACTAATCAAAGGCAAAAGCCAAATACCCTAACTCGGCAGGCGCGACTGTTAACTTGCGCTCACCATGGATTCGCAACATAGCGAAAGGACGGATTGTGCCTCCCGGTTGTACCAAAAACGCAGGGGTGCGGATAACATATTCCTGCGCCTGAAATTGTTGACTCATCTGTTTGATAGCCTCAGTGAAATATTTTTCTGACACCAAGAGCTCTTTAATCAACAGCCTGTCCGAATTGATTCTCTCCACAGTCATACAACCTCTTACGGTACCCGCGTCGATGCCATAGATATCTGCACCGGAAAGCTGAGAGAGTTTTTTCTGATATGTAATTTCTGCGTCCGCGTAGGCCACATACAACCTCCCCCTAAGCCACTCATTTCTTCTGCGATTATACTCTGCTGGCATAATGGGCGAAATAGAACACGAACAAACACCTTCACTACCTAAACTTGTAATTTTTTCCCGTAGCCACACTGTTTCGCGCAGATAGAACCCATCTTCATACCCAAGCTTACGATAAAAGTCAACAAGCGTCCTCTCCGCAG
>JANKMV010000072.1 GCA_024650095.1 Bacillota bacterium
TGATACAGCGCTTATAATTGATGGGGAACAACGAATCATTATTTATGGTACACGTTCATGGGAAAAACGAACTGTTGCTGAGCCGGAAACAGAGGCTGCTGTGCGTGGGCCTCGTGAGGGCTTTACCGAAACGATGCGCATTAATACCTCTCTTTTACGGCGACGTATAAAACACGAGAACTTACGTTTTGAAACTATGAAAGCGGGCAGACGCACCGCAACAGACATAAATCTCGTTTATATCAATGATATTGTCAATCCTCGCACCCTCGAAGAAGTACGACGGCGTATCGCCGCCATAGATACAGATGCTATCCTAGAATCGGGCTATATTGAAGAATTTATTGAAGACAGCCCCTTCTCGGTGTTCCCTCAACTTGAGCATACTGAACGCGTCGATAAAGCTTCCGCGGCTATTCTAGAAGGTCGCGTCCTCGTGATGACAGATAATACGCCTTTTATGTTAATTGTCCCCACAAGTTTCTTTCAGTTCATCGAGGCCTCGGAGGATTACTATGAAAGACCATTCGTGGCCATTATCCTGCGCCTTTTACGCTTACTCGTATTAAATGTTGCCCTGCTCTTACCGGCTACTTATGTGGCTGTTATCACCTTCCATCAGGAGATGTTACCTACATCATTGCTTCTCAATGTCGCTGCCGCTCGGGAGGGCATTCCCTTTCCCGCTGTAGCCGAAGCGCTATTAATGGAGGGGACTTTTGAAGTTTTACGTGAGGCGGGTGTCCGCCTACCCAAAACAGTGGGTCAGGCGGTCAGCATTGTCGGCGGTTTAGTCATTGGTGATGCCGCCATTCGTGCTGGTCTTGTTTCTCCTGCCATGGTCATTATTGTGGCAGCCACGGCCATTTCCACCTTTGCCATTCCGGCCTTTAACGCCTCCATCGCACTACGTATGCTTCGTTTCCCTCTCATAATTTTAGGGGCCATCATGGGCTTATATGGGGTGATCTTCGGTTTAATCATCATCCTCATACATTTAGCTGGCTTACAATCTTTTGGCGTCCCCTATCTTTCTCCCCTTGTTCACGGTACAGCTGCCGATATGGCCAAGACCTTTGTCCGACCCCCTTGGTGGATGGGCACATTTCGCCCGCAGATGCTTAACTTGCAGGAACGCCGACGTCAAGCCACAAACCTTTGGGGACGTCGCCCGCCCCTGGATGAACGAGAGCTAGCGCATGAGAAGACGGAGGATGACAATGCTGGAAAAGGGTAAAATTTCACCCCGTCAAATGGGTGAATTACTAGCTATGATCATGATTTCCACAGCCATCCTCTTCGTTCCTTCTTTTACAGTAAAGTTACTGGGACAAGATGCATGGCTTGCCATTTTACTGGGTGCTGGCTTTGGCGTGGTGACACTGTATTTTGTGTACCAATTGGGAGAAAGACACCATGGGCAAACCATCTTTCAATATGCGGAACATCTGCTTGGTAAATGGTTGGGTAAACTGGTGGGACTTATTTATATTTGGACTTTTTTACGCGTTGTCGCCATCGTGATTCGCGAATTCGGTGCTTTTATGACAACCTCTTTTATGCCCAATACACCGCTCTCAGTATTTACCTTCAGTATCGTGCTCTTGTCAGCGTGGGCCGTTATGGCAGGCTTGGAAGTTATTGCGCGCATGAATGAATTTCTTATTCTTCTTGTCGTAACCTCTCTGGTAGCAGTATTAGCTCTCTCCATGGGTAATTGGGATCTGGGTAGTCTTCAACCCCTTTTTGCAGCGGACCTCCTCCTCCTCCTTGAAACAGCCACCATACCGGAAATCTGGAAGGTTGATACCATTACGATCGCGGTGATTATGCCCTTTATCACCAGACCTAAACGTGTCTTAATCGCAGGAACTGTGGCTACGCTGTCCGCGGGAGCTCTCTTGGCCATTGGCATCATAGGAACATTAGCCATTTTTGGTCCACAATTACTCCCAACCTTCCGCTTTCCCCTCATTATGTTTGTACGAACAATCAATATAGCTCAGATCCTGTCACGCTTTGAAGTGGTGGTGATGGTTGTTTGGGTGGCGGGAGCATTTCTTAAGACCACTTATTTTTTATATTGTGCCTCCTTGGGTTTTGCTCAAATTACTGGCTTAAAAGAATACCGTCCCGTCGTTTTTCCTTTAGGTGTAATCGCAACCGTGTGGTCCTTTTCCCTATTTGAAAATATCGCTGATCTGGAAAAAGCCATCAGCACACCGTCTCTGCGTAGCTATTTTATTTATTTAGGCTTACCCGTTTTTCTACTGCTGGTCACCATTGTCCGGGAAAAATTCTTTGGTGTGTCCTTTGGAGGTGAAGAGAAATATGAATAAAAAACTTTTATGCACTCTCATCGCACTTATTTGTTTAGCCCTTGTCAGCACAGGCTGTTGGGACCGCATTGAAGTGGAACAGCTAGCCATCGTACGCTCCATTGCCATCGACTATCTACCGGGCAGAAAAGCCCCCTATTTAGTCACGCTCGCCATCTCTCTTCCCTCCGATATCGCAGGCGGTGAAGGTGGCGGTGGTGGTGAGCCCACACAACTGTTCTCCGGTGTCGGTGCCACCATAAACCTCGCCCTTGAGCAGGCAAACTTTAATCTATCACGACGACTTTTTCTCTCCCATGCCGAGCTCTTTATCGTTAGTGAAGAGCTCGGCAGACATGGGTTAACCCATGTATTAGATTTCATCGTTCGTCATCCACAGGTGCGCCTCAACGCCTTTTTGCTTGTAACGCCAGGTATGGCGCAAAAATGTCTAACCGCGCCAGAACGTCTAGAGGCAGGGGTCACGGAAGAAATTATTGGCATGATTCACCAAGCACAAACCTCACCGGAAAGCGACCCGCAACAAGCATTTAAATTCTTACGACAAATGGCCTCCCCGGGGCAAGACCCTTACATCTCCATCCTCATGCTGAGTGATCCGCTTACAACTGTCATCCCTGAATTAAAGGATGAGCTAAAGCCTGGTGGACAAGAAGAAAGCTCTGGCGGAGGCAGTGGAGAGAGTGGGGGTAGCGGTGGTGGAGGTGGTGGTGAAGAACAAGAGCAGGTGTTGACGTTGGTGGGGCAAGCGGCTTTTCAAGATGACAAGTTAGTGGGATTAATGAACGGCGTGGAAACAAGAGGTTTTCTATGGTTTATGGGCCGCACAGAACGTGCAGTTATCACTGTATCCGATCCCGAAGACCCCGACGGTATCGTTTCAACACACGTTGCTCGTGTAGAAACCACCATCAAACCACAAATTAAGAATGGACAAGTTTCATTCACCGTACAAGTAGAAGAGGAAGGAGATATCCGCAGTGTCTCTAGTCAAACAAACCTCGCCACAACCGAGATGATACCTAAGATAAATAGTGCAAAAGCTGCCGTCATAAAACATGAAATGGAAAAAGCACTACGTAAAATGCAAGAGTTGAAAACGGATTTAGTGGGCTTTGGCGCCATTCTAAACCGTAAAGATCCAGACATGTTTCGTCAACTACAGGAGAATTGGTCAGAAGAATTTAGCAAGCTCACAGTGGATATTGTTGTAATATCGGAAATTCGGCGCACGGGCCAGCAATCCGGACCGGTCCAACAACATCGCTAGCTAGGAGGAGAATATCGTGCTCTTATTTTTGCTTGTATTAGCTCTTGTTAGCATTGTTATTTTGGAAGCGCCTCGGTTAGCCTTTGCAAAACTGTGGCGTGAGCTGGCAGTCTTTTTCACTCTCTGGTCATTTGCTTCGTTCTTAGCCATTGCTCAAGTTATCGGATTAGAATTGCCTAACCCCATTGAACTTATTACTCAGCTCATTCAATAATAGTGCACTTTTAAAGAATGAATCCGAGGTGGAAAAATGCTCGAAAACGGGAAAATATCACCGCGCCAAACCGGTGAATTAATGTTTATTACCATCTTGGCCACAGCCATCCTCTTTGTCCCCGCCATTACCGCAGAGTTGGCGGGTCATGATGCGTGGCTAGCTACCCTAGCAGGCTCCTTCATCGGTCTGGTGACATTATGGATGGTAACGTGGCTTGGACATAAGCATCCCGGGCAGACGCTTTTTGCCTATGCAGAAACCATCTTGGGTAAATGGCTTGGCAAATTATTGGGCTTGGCTTATGTCTGGCTTTTTGTGCAGATAACTGCCATTATTGTCAGGGAATTCGGTGATTTTATGACCACCTCGTTTATGCCCAATACACCACTGTCCGCCTTTAATCTAAGCCTCTTAGTCGTAGCCGTTTGGGCCGTATTAGCTGGGTTAGAAGTGATTAGCCGCATGAATGAATTCCTCATCCTTTTACTGGTCACCATTTTAGTTAGCGTCATCTTGTTATCCACACCAAACTGGGAGCTTACTTATCTCTTACCCTTTTTTGCCAATGGTCCTTTACCTATCCTGGTAGCATCCGCCGTCCCGTCAAGTTTTATGGGTGAAATTATCTTGTTAGCTACAATTCTCCCTTTTATGACACGTCCAGAGCGTGCCCTGCTGGCCGGTGGCGCTGCCGTAGTCGGCTCAGCCGCACTCCTAACCTTGGCCATTGTTGGCTCACTGGCGGTCTTTGGTCCTGAATTAGTTGCTTCGTTTAGTTTCCCGCTCCACCTTTTTGTCCGCTCTATTTCCATTGGTCAACTATTAACTCGTTTTGAAGTATTGGTCATGGTAACCTGGGTGGCAGGCGTATTTATTAAAACGTCCGTTTTTTTATATTGTGCCTCCTTGGGATTAGCCGAGATTTTAGGATTATCACAATACCGACCCGTTGTCCTACCTTTAGGCATCATTATCACCGTCTTCTCTATTTCATTTTTTCAAAGCGTCGTGGATGTGAAAGAATTTATTGGCCAAACGTTTCCGCCTTATTTTGCCATCTTTTCCCTTGGTTTGCCTTCTTTATTAATTGTTGTCACTGTCGTGCGCGAAAAAATATTCGGTACTACATTCACCCAGAGTGCCCCAGATAAAATTAATAAAGGGTAATATAATCTCGCAATGTTTCCACCGTATTAATGCCAATTCCTGTGACGTTTGCTAAATCATCCAGCGTTTTGAAAGGCCCATTTTTGTCACGGTAAGCAACAATAGCAGCTGCCTTAGTGGGACCAATTCCAGGTAGCTGATCAAAGTCTGTTACACTTGCTGCATTGATATTCAACTTGCCCGTGCTTCCCCCAATATCCTCATTTTCGCCAAGATACGGCACAGTGATCCGTCGCCCATCGAAAAGGGGCTCTGCAAGATTTAAGGCATGTTCGTCCGCATCCGGCAACACGCCGCCCGCCGCCTCTAGGGCTGCGAAAACTCGTGCACCTTCTGGTAGTGTATACACACCGGGTTGGCTAACAGCGCCTGCCACATGAACAATGATATCTTTTATGATCGGTTCGTCCTGCGCTGGGCCCTGTGGGGGTGTAAGCTCCACTGCAGTGGGCTTTGGTAGCCAAAGGTAACGCACCAACAACCCCAAAATTAGTAACCCGGCCAAGACCATGGCTCCAACTTGTTCTCGTCTGGTCATTTGTATCATCATAAATAGCCTCCCGGCAGTTTTTCTTGTGTGTCTTTCGCTAAATACCCACAATTTTCCTGCTGGGAGGCTTATCTTTTTTTTGACACCATTTCCTGGGAAATGTCAGCGTACGACTATGTTCACCAGTTTATCTGGTATAGTAACGACCTTTATGACCTGTTTATCTGCCACAAGTTGCGTAATTCGTTCATCCGACACCACCAATTGCTGCATGGCCTCGGCATTTAGTCCAGCGGGGAGAGTGAGTCGACTGCGGACCTTACCATTTACCTGTACCACCACTTCCACTTCTGACACGACTAAGGCTGCGGGGTCATAGGTTGGCCAGTCTTGTAAATGTACACTTTCGCTATGCCCCAAACGTACCCACATCTCTTCACCTAGATGCGGTGCAAATGGTGCGAGTATAAGAACCACCATCTCCAATATTTCTGCCATAATCCCTGGATGAATATTATCTTCCTTTTCATTCATATAACTATAAGCAGCATTGACCGCTTCCATCACGGATGAGATTGCTGTATTAAAATTAAAACGTTCTTCTATATCATCGGTAACTTTTTTTAGTGCCGTATGCATGGCACGGCGCAAAGTGAGATCGGACTCATCCGCTGTTGATCGTTCACTCCCTACATGCGAAACTGCATCTGCATAGCGGTCAACGAGCCGCCATACTCTTTTTAGAAAACGGTAACAGCCCTCAACACCACGGTCACTCCAATCCAGACCCTTTTCTGGCGGTGCAGCAAAAAGGATAAACAAACGACCTGTATCAGCACCGTACTTTTCAATGATTTCATCAGGACTCACTACGTTGCCCTTCGATTTAGACATTTTAGCTCCATCTTTGTTAACCATCCCTTGTGCTAATAAACGGGTAAAGGGTTCAACCGCGGAAGTAAACCCCGCATCATGTAAAACTTTCGTAAAGAAACGGGAATACAAAAGATGCAAAATAGCATGTTCAATACCACCAATGTATTGATCCACCGGCACCCAGGCATCACTTTTTTCCTTAGCAAAGGGCAAGGTATCGTTCTGCGAATCTGTATAACGGAAGTAATACCAGGAAGAATCGATAAAGGTGTCCATGGTATCCGTCTCCCGACGAGCATCCCCTCCACAAGCAGGACAGGTGGTATGCAAATACGCCGGGTGATCTGCTAACGGTGATTTTCCACCCTCTTTAAAAACCACATCTTCTGGAAGCAACACCGGTAACTGTTCTTCAGGGACAGGCACAGTACCACAATGGTCGCAATAAACCATGGGAATGGGGGCACCCCAGTAGCGTTGTCTCGAAATTAACCAGTCACGAAGGCGATACGTAATCTTTGCCTCGCCCCAATTATTCTCTACTAGATACTCCGTGATTTCTTTTTTTACTGCCACGTTGGGTTTACCATCAAACAGGGAAGAATGGACTAAGACGCCTTCATCAACAAAGGCTTCTGTTAAATCCTCCGCTTGCAAATAGTTATCTCTAGGTGATATAACCACGCGCATGGGCAAATCATATTTTCGTGCAAACTCGAAATCACGCTGATCATGAGCCGGTACACCCATCACAGCACCCGTACCATAGCCCAAAAGGACATAATTTCCTACCAAAATGGGGACTTCTTCCCCATTAACAGGGTTTATACAATACGCGCCCGTAAATACCCCTTCTTTAATCATCTCTGTAGAGGAGCGAGCGACATCGGTTAATTTACGTGTTTTAGCCACAAATGCATGTACTGTAACTTCCTGCGGTGTGCCAAGGGTTAGCTCGTCCACCAAGGGATGTTCCGCAGCAAGTACCATATAGGTTACGCCGTATAAAGTGTCGGGACGTGTAGTAAATACGGGGATATGCCTCTCACTTCCTTTAATAGGAAAGCGAATTTGGGCACCTTCACTTTTGCCAATCCAGTTCTCCTGCATCGTGCGTACACGCTCTGGCCAGCCAGAAAGAAGTTTTAAATCATCCAGCAGGCGCTCAGCATAATCGGTGATACGGAAAAACCATTGTTCTAAATCTTTCACAACCACTTCTGAACTACAGCGCCAACAACCACCATCTTCCACCTGTTCGTTAGCCAAGACGGTGTTGCAATGCGGGCACCAATTAACCGCTGCTTTCTTTTTATAAGCTAACCCTCTATTATAGAAGAGTATAAATAGCCACTGTGTCCATTTATAGTAATCTGGGGCGCACGTGGCAACTTCCCGCTCCCAATCGTAACTAATGCCCAGTGCTTTTTGCTGTTTTCTCATCGCTTCTATGTTTGCATAGGTCCACTGGGCCGGATGAACTTGACGTTCAATGGCAGCGTTTTCTGCCGGCAAGCCAAAAGCATCCCATCCCATGGGATGCAGTACACTAAACCCGCGCATCCGTAAAAAACGTGCTAACACATCACCGATGGAATAGACACGCATATGTCCCATATGTAAGCGTCCAGAGGGATAAGGAAACATTTCTAATACATAGTATTTCTTTTGCCCTTCCTCATCTGTTCTATTAAAGTTATGTTCTTCCCAGAATTTCTGCCATTTGGGTTCAATTTCCCTTGGGTTATACTCTGCCACCATTCTGCCTCCCATACTCGAATCTTTAAAGAAGACCTGTCCACAGGCCTGCACCTTATTATATACGCATCAAAGTAGTGAAAGCAAGAGAACCATGCTAGCAACTAGTTGCTGACACATAAAACCAATATTTTCAAGATTAAGAAGATACGCCCACAATATTTAATAAATTATGAACAGCCAAAATCTTCCTTGACAGTAACTGACTACCGTTCTATAATGATGATGCATACAGTAATAATTTTTGCTGTAGTGTGCGGAATCAATGAGCACGACTTTGTGATCTGGTCACTTAAGAGGTCGTGGGAGATAGAGTGAAACCGGCTGCACACGGGTATAATACCCGTGTGCTTTTTGTTTCTCAAAAAGGCTCTGGCATACTATTTTTTCAGCTTGTATCCGGAGTAAAATCGTTAGAATGTGTGCGGATTCAATGATCACGAC
>JANKMV010000073.1 GCA_024650095.1 Bacillota bacterium
TATCACCGCAATGAACACAAAATTATTAAAGCATTATAAAGGTGTGGTCTTATGCGTACTCAAGCAAAGCAAAACAAATCCTCTTTAGTGCACGCCGCGGATGTAGGCATTAAGTACCGCGCCGGGCGCAAAAGAGAAGATGTTAAATCCATATTTTTAAACAACCGGGGTGGCTTGGGCGATTTTTGGGCCCTCAAGGGCATCAATTTTTCTGCCTCCGCCGCCGATATCATCGGCGTCATTGGTTCCAATGGTGCCGGTAAAACCACACTCTGCCGCGTGATCTCCCGGCTCTTACGTCCAGACGTGGGCACCATTTCCGTCACCGGCGAAGTCTCCGCTTTGCTTTCCTTGGGTACCGGTTTTAATAAGGAACTTACAGGCAGCGAAAATATATTTTTAAACGGTATGATGCTGGGTTTTACACACAAACATATGAACCAGATCTACGACGATATTGTGGATTTTGCAGGCTTATCGGCTTTTATTGATCAACCCATCAAAACGTATTCCTCGGGCATGCGCGCTCGCCTGGGCTTTAGCATTGCCACCATGCTGGAACCAGAAATCTTGGTTTTGGACGAAGCCCTCAGTACCGGTGATGCCGAGTTTTACCAGCGAGCCATGGCTAAGACGAAAGAGCTCGTGGCTAAGGCGAAAGTGGTCATCATCGTCTCCCATGATATTGATTTCATCGAAAACAATTGCAGTAAGGCTATTTGGATTGATCATGGCCAACTGCAGGCAGAAGGCGCCCCGGCCACAGTCTGCGCACAATACCGTCAGATGGTGGCCAGCACAGGCTATAAGCCCACACCGAAAAAACGCAAGCTACGACTGAAGAAAACGGAGAGTAAAATTGGTGAAGAAACGGTTATTGCCGCACACCAGTTAGGTCTGCGCTATAGTGTCAAGGGTAAAGACTTCTGGGCACTGCGCCACTGTAGTTTTACCATTAAACAGGGTGAAATCGTGGGTATTATTGGTCCCAATGGTGCCGGTAAAAGCACGCTCTGTAGTATTTTAAGCGGCATCCTTAAGCCCGATGAAGGTACACTGCACACCGAAGGCGACGTTTCCGCACTATTAAGCTTTGGTTCTGGCTTTAATAAGCAGCTCACGGGCAGTGACAATATTTATTTAAACGGCCTCATGCTGGGCATGTCCAAAAAACAGATAGATGACTTGTATCAAGAGATTGTGGATTTCTCTGGCTTGGAAAAATTTATTGAAAGCCCCATGAAAACATATTCTAGCGGCATGGTTTCGCGTTTAGGCTTCAGCATTGCCGCCATGATTGAACCCGATATCTTTATTATTGATGAAGCATTAGCCACGGGTGATATGACCTTTTATGAAAAAGCCAGTGCGCGCATTCAAGAAATGATTAATACCGCCAAGGCAGTGCTTATCGTCACCCATTCCATGGCTTTTGTACAAAAAGTGTGCACCAAAGCCATTTGGCTAAAACAAGGCCAAATTATGCATGTGGGCACACCCGATGAAACCATTGCTTTATATCAAGCGGATACCCAAAAAACAATGGCAAAAAGAGCACAGCAAAAGCAACGTGCATAAAGGAGGATGGTTATGGCCACCTATGCAAATCCAGTTCAGCTTTATTTTGGCACAGACGCATTGTCGTCCCTGACAGAGCTCGTACGTTCATCCGGCCACCAACGGCTCCTTCTTTTAACAGGTGCCCATTCTTTAAAAGCCTCAGGCTATTTAGCAAAAATACAGGCGCTTTTAGCCCCCACCGACGTGCTTTTACAAGACCAGGTGCCCGCCAATCCGGATGTAGCCGATCTTTTTTGCATTAAACAAGCTACAGATAGCTTCGCCTACGACGCCATTGTGGCCGTAGGTGGTGGCAGTGTTATCGACACAGCCAAAGCACTCGCCGCCTTCAAAGGGCATACGCCCCAGAGTATCGCAGACGTTAGAGCCATCATCCAAAGCAAAGCATATCTACCGCTCACCGCACCTGTCTGCCCCATCTGGGCCATCCCCACCACGGCAGGCACAGGCTCGGAAGTAACACCGTGGGCCACCATTTGGGATCGGGAGGAAAGTGAGAAGTACTCCATTGCCGCAGCTACCCTTTTTCCGCGCATCGCTATCGTAGACCCAGCACTAACACTCAATCTTTCCCCTACTATGACTGCATCTTCAGCGCTAGATGCACTTAGCCATGCACTAGAGGCCTATTGGTCTAAAAACACGAATGAAATTGTACGTCTCTATGCGCTCAAAGCGATTACGCTCATTGTCACCCATTTAGCGCAGCTTTTAGATCACCCTGCAGATCTCACACTACGTGCCCATATAGCAAGCGGCAGTCTCTTCGCAGGTCTGGCTTTTAGCAATACCAAAACCACCTCGTGCCACTCCATTTCCTATCCCTTAACACTCCAGTTTGGCATTAACCATGGAGTAGCCGTTAGTCTTACCCTCGGGCAAATGTTGGTAAAAAACGAGCCTGCCTTACTTCAGAAAGAAGAACTATTCTCCGCCCTTGGCATCGCTCAACCCGCCGAACTAATCACGTGGATTCGTGCTATTCTTGCGCAAGCAAAGATTGCCACCCGTCTTAGTGAGTATGGCGTTTCACAAGACGATCTAGCCATCATTGCCGCTAAATCATTTACCCCGGGGAGAATGGATAATAATCCTATCGATGTGGATAAGCCCTTTTTGCTAGAGCTGTTAGCGAGCATTTTTTAAAAATATAAACTAAAAAGAAATATATATGGGGGAAGAAAAAATGAAGAAAGTCTATTTGGCTATGAGTGCCGACATCATTCATCACGGCCACATTAATGTCATCAATGAAGCCAGTAAACTAGGCGAAGTCACCGTGGGTATTCTCACCGATGAAGTGATCGCCAGCTACAAACGGTTTCCTTTATTAGGCTATGCAGAACGCAAAGCCATCATCGAAAACATTAAAGGCGTTGACCATGTCATCGCCCAAGAAACGCTAGATTATGTACCCAACCTCGAAAAGCTTAAACCCGATTATGTGGTGCATGGTGACGATTGGCGTACCGGCGAGCAGAAGGTCATTCGCGACCGCGTCATTGCAGCGCTGAAACAATGGCAGGGCGAACTGGTGGAGGTTAAGTACACAGATGGTGTCTCCATCACGCAATTGGATGATGCCGTGCAAAAAATCGGCATTACACCCAATGCCCGCCTGCGTCGTTTACGCAAACTGCTGGAAATTAAACCTGTCCTACGGGTGCTAGAAGCCCATAACGGCTTAACCGGGTTAATCGCCGAAAAAACCAAGATAGAGCAAAACGGTAGAATAAAAGAGTTTGACGCCATGTGGATTAGTAGTCTCTGCGATTCCACCGCCAAGGGCAAGCCCGATATCGAATTAGTGGACTTAACGTCACGGCTGACCACCATCAACGATGTCTTGGAAGTCACCACTAAGCCCATCATTCTTGATGGCGATACTGGAGGCCAAGTGGAACACTTTGTCTTTACCGTTAAAACGCTAGAAAGATTGGGCGTTTCTGCCATTATCATTGAAGATAAAGTGGGCCTGAAAAAGAATTCCCTTTTTGGTACAGACGTATTACAGACACAAGACACAGTAGAGAACTTTGCCCACAAAATTTCCGAGGGTAAGCAGGCACAAGTAACGGAAGAGTTTATGATTATCGCACGCATTGAAAGCCTCATCTTAAAAGCTGGCTTAGCAGATGCACTTGCCCGCGCCAAAGCCTATATCGACGCCGGTGCTGATGCCATTATGATTCACAGTAAGGAAAAAGAGCCCGACGAAATCTTTGCTTTCTGTGCCGAATACGCCACCTTCCCCAACAAAGTGCCCCTGGTGGCGGTGCCATCCTCTTACAACCATGTCACAGAAAGCGCCCTCATGGAAGCGGGTATTAGTATTGTCATTTATGCTAACCACCTCATTCGTAGCGCCTACCCCGCCATGTTGCACACAGCGCAAACCATTCTGCAAAATGAACGCTCCCTTGAGTGTGATATCGATATGATGCCCATCAAACAAATTCTCACCTTAATTCCGGGAGGCAATTAAAGTGCTTACACCCGCCGCCTTCTATCAATTGCTCGCTCAGCACAAGATCGGCTTTTTTACTGGTGTGCCCGATTCACTGCTAAAGGAGTTTTGCGCCTACGTCACAGACCACACGGCTAAGGATAAAAACATTATTGCCGCCAATGAAGGGAACGCGGTGGCCATTGCCGCCGGCCGCTACCTGGCACTCAAGGAAATTAGCCTAGTCTATATGCAAAATTCCGGCCTTGGCAACATCGTTAATCCCGTGGCATCCCTCATCGACCCCGTAGTCTATAACATCCCCATGCTCTTTTTAGTCGGCTGGCGTGGTCAACCCGGCCACAAAGACGAACCGCAACATCTCAAGCAAGGCCAAATCACGCTAGCACAGCTAGACATCCTCGGTATCAAGTACGCCCTCTTACCCGCAGACCTAACCGCCGCGCAAACGGTCTTGCAAGAGGCGCTCACCTATATGGAACAAACCAAGGCGCCTTTCGCCCTCGTGGTGGCCAAAGACACCTTTGCACCTTACGCACTACAAAACAAGGTGCAAACAGCGTACCCCTTACAAAGGGAAGAGGCCATTAAAACCGTTGTCTCCTGTCTTTCTACCTCAGATGTGGTGGTCTCCACCACCGGCAAAACCTCACGCGAGCTCTACGAATACCGTGTCGAACTGGGCCATTCCCATCAACAAGATTTTCTCACCGTGGGCTCCATGGGCCACGCAGCACAAATTGCTCTCGGCATCGCACTGGCCAAACCAGAGACCAATGTCTATTGCCTCGACGGCGACGGTGCCCTCATCATGCATATGGGCGGTTTAGCCATCATTGGCGATCAAGCACCCACCAACCTCAAGCATATCGTACTCAATAACGGTGCCCACGATTCCGTAGGGGGTCAGCCCACCGTAGGCCACACCTTAGATATCCCGGCCATCGCCACCGCCTGCGGCTACCCCATCGCGCTACAAGCACAAAGCAAAACAGAAATTAGCTCGCACATGAAAACAATACAAAACAGCGGCCCTGCCTTACTGGAAATTAAAATTAACCAAGGCGCACGCAAAGACTTAGGCCGACCACAAACGACACCGCAAGAGAATAAAGCAGCCTTTATGCACTTTCTCACCAGCGACTAAAATACAGAAAGCGGGTGGACTCACTGAAAGCAATCCTCTTAAACTCCGGCCTCGGCAAACGTATGGGCGCACAAACCCACGCTAAGCCAAAATGTATGGTGGAGATTGCCCCCGCAGAGACCATCATCTCCCGGCAGATTAAACAGCTTCTCGCCGCAGGGATCAACGACATCATCGTCACCACCGGTCCCTTTGCCGAGCAACTACAAGACTATCTAGCCGCAACCTTCCCCAATCTCCCCATCACCTACGTAGCCAATCCGCGCTACGCCTCCACCAACTATATTGTGTCCCTGCTCCTCGCCAAAGAGTATCTCACCAGCGAATTCCTTCTACTCCATGGTGATTTGGTCTTTGAGGATACGCTTCTGACAAAAACGCTACAATCCACCTACGCTAACACCGTCTTAGTTAATCCTCACGCACCCTTACCCGAGAAGGACTTCAAAGCGCAACTACAAGATAACCTCATCAAAAAGATTTCCATCGATATCTTTGGCGATGATTGTGCCTTTTTAATCCCTTTATATAAAATAAGTCACCCACTTTCTCTAGCGTGGCTTGCCATGATGGAGCAGTTCGTCAACCGCAACGAAGTAAATGTCTATGCAGAGAACGCACTAAACGTTATCCTCTCCACACAAGCGCTCCATCCCGTTTCCTTTGGTGATGAGCTTTGTACCGAAATAGATAACTTAGCAGACCTAGCCAAGGTAAAGGCCGCTTTAACAATGGGGGAATAGCATGACTGTACAAGAGTATCGACAGCTTTGCCAAAAAAATGAAGAAGAGAACTACTTCTTTGATAAATACATTTTCCGCAAAATCTCCATTTATTTCACCATCATCTTTATTAAGCTCCACATCAGCGCCAACCAAGCCACCTTTCTTAGTCTCGTCTCAGCCCTTGCCAGCCTCTATTTCCTTCAGTTAAATTCACCTACAGCGCAACTATTTGCCACCGCACTTATCTTTTTATACTACATGCTAGACCATGTGGACGGGGAACTGGCACGCTACTATATCCGTCAGAACATGCAACAACCGTCTCTCCAAGGACAATACTTTGATGTTTTAATCCATAAATACTCCACAAATCTGATGTTGTTTTTTCTTGGCGTCAGTGTATATAATTTGTTTGACTATAAATTTGCAATACTGTTAGGATTTGCCGCCTGCATTGGCATGAGTGCTTTCCCCAATCTGTTAGCGTCGCAAGTACTGGTACAAAAGATTGCCAACAACAAAGAGCTTGTCTTCACCGCACCCGTGGGCAATGTGTTAGATATGCTGGAAAAAAAGAAAGACCAAATCGATAAACTAACCAGCACCAATAAGTTAAAAAAAGCAAAAAAAATTATTACCGAGCTCTTGTTTTTTCCAGGCAGTCTCATCATGATTATGCTGGTGACACTGGCCGATATCATTGTACCAACCATAACCCTCTTAGGTTTTGCCGTTAACATCCGTTTGCTCTTTTTATGTGTGGTCACGCCCATTTATCTCACAAACGCTGTGCGCCAAAGCCTCAAATGGCTAAATAAATTCGAAGAAATTGCGTAAACAAACGTCCAGGAGGATGGCGTATGACCATCAGTGAATACCGCAAACTGTGCCAAAAGAATGAAAGTGAAAACTACCTTTTAGATAAGCTCATTTTCCGCAAAATCTCCATCTTCATCACCATCCTTTTTATTAAGCTAAAAATTACCTCTAACCAAGCGACCTTTTTAAGTCTCCTAGCCGCACTGGCCAGTCTTTATTTTCTTGCCTTTAACACTCGTTTCGCCCTCATAACCGCAGCCTTTCTCATTTTTAGCTACTACATGCTCGACCATGTAGATGGAGAATTAGCACGCTTTGCCATCCAAACCGGCGCACGCCAACCCAATCTTAAAGGTCACTATTTCGATGTGCTCGTGCACCGTTACTCCACCAACCTGATGGTCTTTTTCATCGGCATTAGTATCTATAACCTCTATGGCTATAAGCTAGCCGTCATCTTAGGCTTTATGGCATGCATCGGCATCAGCTCTTTTCCCAATGTAATAGCTGCCCAAGTGATCGCCGGCAAAATCGCCAACAACAAACAGCTTATCTTTGACGATCCCGCTCTCGCGGCCATCCTCGCTGAGCTAGAAACAAAAAAAGAACAGATCCATGCTGTTCATCATGGCAGCACCGTACAAAAGCTAAAAAAGCTAATCATAGAATCTTTGTTCTTCCCCGGGCATATCATTTTACTACTTCTAGTTTTACTCGCAGACGCCTTCTGGCCCGGTTTTGCCACATTTAACTTACGTCTTGTCTTTTTACTGGGCTTTACCCTTTTATACACCGTCAAAACAATTATCCAAAGCATCATCTGGATTGCCAAGCTAAAGAAGATTTCATAACACTATAGGATGTGGCTCATTTTGGACAAACAGTTGCGAGCAATACTCGATCTCTTGCACCAACACCATATTGCCTACTGGCTCGACAGTGGCACCCTACTCGGCCTGCAACGAGAAGGACACCTCCTCGCCAGCGATAAAGATCTCGATCTTGGTGTGTGGGATAGCGAGTTACCCAAGCTGCAAACACTCCTTGCCATCTTTCGCCAAGCCGGCTACCAAATCTATTGTGCCTCGTACAAGGGCCAAGTGTTTAAATATAATCTTACGCCCAGTAATCTAAAAAAGCACCGTACGGTAGATATTAATATCTACCGCGAAGCCCATGGCCACGCCTGGTGTCCCATGTACTACTTTAAATTAAGCCCCACCACAGAAAAAAAAGTACGCCCGCAAAAAACAGTCTTCACCACCATCCGCGGCCTACTTCGTTCCACCTGGAAAACGCTCAATTCAAAGCTCACACTCACTGTCAAAATCGACCGCCTACCCTGGCGACCGTTTCTCATCACAGGAACCTGGTGGATTCCAAGTTCCTACTATAAAAATACCACCCACAATAGCAAGCTAAACGCCACCATCCCTCAAGAGTGGGAAAGCTACCTGGCGTTTCGCTACGGCAACTGGCGCCAACCACAAACGGACTGGGTCTTCTACCGCGACGACCAAGGCATCAACCCCAGAACCCCAGCCCAACTCATAACAAAACAATAAACCACCCAGCATCCAAACGTAGGCATAACATCCGTCATACCACACATTCTTACCCCACAAATGTAGGGAACGGTCTTGACCGTTCCGCGCCCACATACGCACGCTCACCAATCCGTACCACACATTCTTACCCCACAAACGTACCGAACGGTCTTGACCGTTCCGCGCCAC
>JANKMV010000074.1 GCA_024650095.1 Bacillota bacterium
CGTTCCCCTTACGTATAAAGTATTATCATGGCAAACACGTTATAAATGTATAACTATCTACTTGCTGTAAAACGTTTTGGTGAGATTAGAGTATGAATGATTTTATCTAACTGCTCTAATGCTTTACCTGTTCCCAAGGCCACACAAGCAATGGGATCTTCTGCTAGATAAACGTTAACACCCGTTTCATGGGTTAGAAGC
The DNA here is from genome assembly GCA_024650095.1 of Bacillota bacterium. Lineage (GTDB taxonomy): Bacteria > Bacillota > Dethiobacteria > Dethiobacterales > Dethiobacteraceae > JANKMV01. Next base: position 202 of record JANKMV010000074.1, read on the forward strand.
TTGCCTAAACCATGAAGCATAGCTCCACCGCCCGTCATAATAATGCCGTGATCTATGACATCGCCTGCTAATTCTGGGGGTGTCATTTCTAAAACATGACGAACACACTGAATAATATCAGCGAGGGGTTCGCTAATGGCATCTAATACGTGATCGGACGTAGCAACAAGGGACCGTGGCAGACCTGAAACCATATCGCGCCCCCGTATTTCCATCTCTAGCTTTCGTGCGCCTGGGAAAGCCGTCCCTACTTCAATCTTTAATGCTTCGGCAGTTCGTTCACCGATGAGTAAGTTATACTCTCTTTTTATATAGCGAGCAATGGCTTCATCGAATTTATCGCCTCCGACGCGCACGCTTTCGGTTACCACTGTTTCACCCAACGAGAGCACCGCTACATCTGAGGTGCCGCCTCCGATATCGATAACCATATGTCCCGAGGCCTGAAAGATATCCAGCCCAGCTCCTAGAGCAGCGGCTCTGGGTTCTTCAATTAAAAAGGCTTCACGGGCACCAGAGCGTAAGACGGCCTCTACCACTGCTTTTTGTTCCACCGTTGTGGTGGCCGCGGGTATACATACGATGACGCGAGGTCGCAAAAGTCTGCGTCCGTCACTTACTTTACCGATGAAATGACGGAGCATTACTTCTGTCACATCAAAGTCGGCAATTACACCTTCCCGCAGCGGTCGAGTTGCAACAATATTGCCAGGGGTACGTCCCAGCATCCTTCTCGCTTGCTCGCCGACGGCCAAAACTTCTCTTGTATTTTGTTCAATGGCCACAACAGATGGTTCATGCAATACGATTCCTTTACCACGCAAATGAACGAGTACCGTGGCGCTGATAGTTTTACCAGATTCGGGTAGCCCTGCCTCACGAAACGCCTCTACCACATCCTCTTCTCGCGCTCCGTCGAAAACAGGAGAAGCAATATGGATACCTAGTACTTTCGCAGCCCAACCTAGATGCGTCTCTAAAATTTGGCCAATATTCATTCGTGAAGGGACTCCTAGCGGATTAAGCACAATCTCTACTGGTGTACCATCGGGCATGAATGGCATATCTTCCTCGGGGAGGATGCGAGAAATAACACCCTTATTACCGTGACGACCGGCCATTTTATCCCCTTCAGAAATCTTCCGCTTCTGGGCAACATATGCGCGTACCAGCTGATTTACACCAGGTGGGAGTTCATCCCCTTGTTCACGGGAAAAGACCTTGACATCCACAACCATGCCCGATTCACCATGCGGTACCCTTAGCGACGTATCCCGAACTTCGCGGGCCTTCTCACCAAAGATAGCACGCAAGAGCCTCTCTTCTGCCGTCAGTTCTGTTTCACCCTTAGGTGTTACTTTACCCACGAGAATATCACCCGCACGCACCTCTGCACCCGTGCGAATAATACCACGCTCATCGAGGTCCTTTAGTGCATCCTCACCCACATTGGGTATATCACGAGTGATTTCTTCGGGACCTAGTTTAGTATCACGTGCTTCCGATTCATACTCTTCAATATGGATGGAAGTAAAAACATCTTCCTTGACAACCTTTTCGCTCAAGAGAATTGCATCTTCATAGTTATAGCCTTCCCAAGGCATAAATGCAACCAACACATTACGACCGAGTGCAAGCTCACCTTGATCCGTTGAAGGCCCATCAGCGATGACATCACCATCCCGCACGAGCTGACCTTTACGAACAATGGGGCGCTGATTCATACAGGTCCCCTGGTTAGAACGCTTATATTTTTGTAAGGTATAAATATCGCAACCCCGCGGATAGTTCTCTCTAGGATCACCAGGGAATACCTCACCCGTTCGTCCATTGATAAAACGGTTTTGTGCTTCGGGATCCTCTTGACGTCGAATTATAATCAGATCTGCAGTGACAAAAACGACTTCGCCACCTTTGTCTGCAAGAACCACTACACCCGAATCCCGTGCGGTTATATACTCCATGCCTGTCCCTATTAATGGCGCATCGGCTCGTAATAATGGCACTGCCTGACGTTGCATATTAGCACCCATCAGTGCACGGTTAGCATCGTCATTCTCCAAGAAAGGAATGAGTGCAGTCGCCACTGAAACCAATTGTTTAGGTGAGACGTCCATGAAATCAATGTTAGAAGGTGCTCGCATGATCGTTTCATGCTGATGGCGACACGTAATGCGGTCACTTTGGAAGTACCCTTCATCATTGAGAACCGCATTGGCCTGAGCAACGGTATAGTGATCTTCGTCATCTGCGGTTAGATAAACGATTTCTTCCGTAACGCGTCCCACTTTCTTATCCACCTTACGATAAGGCGTTTCAATAAAACCATATTCATTAATGCGCCCAAACGTAGATAATGAACCAATCAAACCAATGTTGGGTCCCTCTGGAGTCTCAATGGGACACATCCGGCCATAGTGAGAATGGTGAACGTCACGTACTTCAAAACCAGCACGCTCACGACTTAAACCACCAGGACCTAGCGCAGACAATCTTCTTTTATGTGTTAGTTCTGCCAGTGGATTCGTTTGATCCATAAATTGAGATAATTGGCTAGAACCGAAAAATTCTTTAACTGCGGCAATGACGGGGCGAATATTAATCAGAGCTTGTGGCGTAATGGCCTCCACATCCTGAATCGTCATCCTCTCGCGGACAACACGCTCCATTCTAGATAAGCCAATGCGAAATTGGTTTTGTAGCAATTCGCCCACGCTACGTAAGCGACGATTTCCTAAATGATCAATGTCATCAACATTGCCTAAACCATCCATTAGGTTAAGGATATAACCCACGGTAGCCACAATATCTTCCTTAGTAAGATTTTTTGTGGTGGTTGGAATCTGTTCATTATTAATGACAACAACCTCTTGTTCGCCATTTTCGAGACGCACACGTGAAACACCTTTCGCTTCGAACATGCGGGCCAACTCTACAGTTACCACATCTCCTGCACGTGCGAGGGTGTTATTTTCGGCATCCACAACGTTTTCAACTAACGTACGGTCGGCAACACGTGGCATAAAAGATAGCTTTTTGTTAATCTTGTAGCGACCAACACGCGCAAAGTCATACCGTTTAGGCTCGAAAAAGAGGGATTCAAAAAGTGAACGTGCATTGTCCACATTCAAAGGTTCCCCTGGCCGTAAACGCTTATAGATTTCTAAAATCCCCGATTCAAAAGAATCAGTATGGTCCTTTTCCAGTGTGGCGAGGATACGTGGATCATGGTCGTATAGAGCCAAAATATCATTATTAGTACCAAAACCAATGGCACGCAGAAGTACCGTAACCGGCACTTTCCGAGTACGGTCCACACGGACATAAACGACATCATTAATATCGGTTTCGTATTCCAACCAGGCTCCACGGTTGGGTATAATCACTCCTGAAAATAACGATTTACCGCTAAAGTCAATTTGCTCCTTAAAATAGACGCCAGGTGAACGGACCAACTGACTGACGATTACACGTTCTGCACCATTAATAATAAAGGTGCCGTTTTCCGTCATCAGAGGGAAATCACCCATAAATACTTCCTGCTCTTTTACTTCACCGGTTTCTTTGTTAATAAGGCGAACCCGCACCCGCAACGGCACCGAAAAGGTGGCATCACGTTCTTTGCATTCATCTACGGAATACTTGGGTTCCCCCAGGGAATATCCAATGAATTCCAGCACTAGATTCCCTGTAAAATCCTGAATCGGCGAAATCTCTGTAAACATTTCCTGTAGACCTTCTTTTAGGAACCACCGGTATGATGTTTGCTGGATCTCAATAAGATTGGGCAGATCAAGGACTTCGTCAATCTGGGCATAGTTGCGGCGCTCCCTTGTTCCCGTGTCGATGACTTTGAACATTCAGGCATTCACTCCTGTCCCTAGGTTTTACCCCATTATGAAAATAACAACACTTTTCCAAAAGAATACATACTTTCTTGCCTGTGTAACGGTCTGCTAATGGGAAATATTCTACCATACAGACAGCAAAAAATGTAAGGGAATCATAACTTCTTATTCTGTCCCTTTCGTCAATCCGATATACATAAATATAGCAAAGTAGGCAATGTTAAGCAGTTTATAATAATATCACAAACGTTTCCATATGTCAAGAAAAGAGGATTATTTTTCCCCACATAAAGATGCTTACCCTTATCTATGCTTTAACGCAAGCAATTTAGTACTAGCTACAGCAGCCGCTTGCTAATTGCAAGCGATATTCTACAGACCAGTACAGGATATGGCAAAAAGACACCCGCGAGGGGTGCCTTTTAACCTGATCAAAAAATTACTTGACTTCGACGCTGGCACCAGCATCGGTAAGTTTAACTCTAAGAGCTTCAGCTTCGTCTTTGCTGATTTTTTCCTTAACAGCTTTAGGAGCTTCATCAACTAGACCCTTTGCTTCCTTTAGACCTAGCCCAGTTACTTCGCGCACAATTTTAATGACGCCGACTTTTTTATCTCCAGGGGCTGTAAGAATTACGTCAAACTCACTTTGCTCTTCAGCAGCGGGAGCATCAGAAGCGGCAGGCATAGCAGCCATAGCCATGGGAGCAGCAGCAGAAACACCAAATTCTTCTTCAAAAGCCTTTACCAACTCAGACAGTTCAAGCACTGTCATTTCTTTAACAATTTCAAGAACTTCATTAATTTTAGACATTTATTATTTCCTCCTTCAGTATTGTACATAATTTTTTTTTTAATAATAGCAGTGATACTTATGCTTCTGTAGCCCTCTGTTCGCGCACTGCGTCAAGCGTGCCAACAAACTTACGCAAGACACCTTGTGCGACACCAGCAAATGCGGTCATGGGTGAGGCGAAGGTACCTGCCACTTGGGCCAACAGGACCTCGCGCGGTGGCAGATCCGCTAATAACTTAATGCGAGCCGGGTCTATCAAAACACCTTCTAGTAAACCACCCTTTAGCTCTAGCTTATCAAATTCCTTGGCATACTTTGTCAAGACTTTGGCAGGAGCTACCGGGTCATCAAAGCCATAGGCGATGGCTGTCGGTCCTTCAAAATAGTCATCCAACACTTCATATCCCAATTCATGGGCAGCAATCCTTGCCAACGTGTTCTTCACAACCACATATTTTACATTTTCGGCACGCAGTGCGCGGCGCAATGTTGTAATTTGCTCCACATTCAGGCCCCGATAATCTGTGACGATGGCTGCTTTGGCTTGGGATAAATCGTCTTTTACTTCTGCTATAACTTGTTTTTTCTCCAGTTTAGTTACGCTCATCGTTCCACCTCCTTTACGTACCAGTCAGGATGATCTTACTAAATGAAAAGTAAATAGCTCCATACTGTATAAAATGGCCTCCGTGTGTCTGCACACGGAGGCCATTGATGTTGAATTTAAGCAACACTTTTGACATTCCGACCTCGGCAGGCGTCTTCACCTTAAGCCCTTAAGGGCACCTGCTGTCTGCAGCCTTAAACGTACTTTTCAATTTATACATACTCGGGTAATTGTATCATAGGCACCCGCTTTTTGCAAGATTAATTATTTCGTTTTGCCCAGCAGCGCGGCCTTTTGCGCGCTCACAGCAACTCCAGGTCCCATGGTGGAGGATATTGTGATGGAACGCATGTACTGACCTTTAGCTGCAGCTGGTTTCACTTTAAGCAAAGTATCAATAATAGTGTAGAAGTTTTCGAGTAACTTCTCCACTGTAAATGACCCTTTGCCAATGGGGACATGGACAATACCGCTCTTGTCTACACGATATTCCACTTTACCCGCTTTGATTTCATTGATGGCACGGGTGACATCTACAGTTACTGTTCCGGTTTTAGGGTTTGGCATCAAACCTTTGGGTCCTAACACACGACCCAGTTTTCCTACCATGCCCATCATATCCGGGGTAGCAACCGCTACATCAAACCCAAACCAACCACCGTCAATTTTAGCAATCAAATCTTCAGCGCCAACAAAATCTGCACCGGCAACTTCCGCTTCCTTGGCTTTATCGCCTTTAGCAAAAACAGCGACGGTAACATCTTTACCAATTCCAGCAGGAAGCACAACAGCACCTCGTACTTGTTGATCTGCATGCTTGGGATTAACTCCCAGCTTAACTGCTAGTTCAACTGTTCCATCAAACTTTGTTGTAATAGTTTTTTGTACCAGTTCCATCGCTTCCGTTGGCTCATAGAGCATTTCAGGATCGATGAGTTTTTTGGCTTCTACATATTTCTTTCCGTGTTTAGCCATTAGTTTCCCTCCTTGTGGTGCGAGCGAGGCGGCATCACCTCTCCCACGAATTATCAGGCTCGTGGCCTGTAAACTACTTAATGACAATACCCATACTACGGGCCGTACCTTCCACCATCTTCATCGCGGCTTCCACATCGTTGGCATTTAGATCTTCCATTTTTAGCTGCGCAATTTCACGAACTTGATCTTGTGATAGCGTTGCTACTTTCACCTTGTTCGGTTGACCAGACGCAGTATCAAGCCCAGCTGCTTTTTTCAATAAAACAGCGGCAGGGGGTGTCTTTGTGATAAAGGTGAAAGAACGGTCCTCCATAATGGTGATAACAACGGGAATAACTAAACCCGCTTGTTGTGCCGTGCGTTCATTGAATTCTTTACAAAAGCCCATGATGTTTACACCGTGCTGACCGAGGGCGGGGCCGACCGGAGGCGCGGGTGTGGCTTTGCCGGCGGGAATTTGCAACTTAACCATACCTTTTACTTTCTTTGCCATGCGTTTACACCTCCAATCGTACTAAAGCTTTTCAACCTGATAAAATTCCAGTTCCACCGGTGTTTCCCGGCCAAACATAGAAACAAGTACTTTGATTTTGCGTCTGTCGGGCAAAACCTCTTCGACATTGCCAACAAAATTAGTAAACGGACCATCAATCACACGAACACCTTCGCCCGCTTCAAAATTGATTTTTGGTTTTGGATCATCCATACCCATTTGCTTAAGTATTTGTGCAATTTCTGCCGATGAAAGAGGAATTGGCTTCGAACCTGGACCAACAAATCCGGTAACTCCAGGCGTATTTCGCACAACGTACCACGAATCATCCGTGATGGTCATTTCCACAAGGACGTACCCAGGGAAGACCTTTTTTAAAGTTTCCTTTTTCTTACCATTTTTAATTTCGATTTCTTTTTCCATGGGAACAAGCACACGAAAGATCTTGTCTTGCATCTCCATGGATTCAACACGTTTTTCCAAATTCGTTTTCACTTTGTTTTCATAGCCCGCATATGTGTGAATCACATACCAGTTTTTATCCATAGGCGAGGGGATAACCCCTACCTCCTTACTATTGGAGAATCAGTTTTAGCATCCCCGTAAAACCAGAATCGAGGACCCAAAAGAAAACACCAATGAAAAATATGGCCATTAGAACCATCGAAGTGAACACAGTCAACTCGCGGCGGTTAGGCCAGTGGACTTTCTTTAGTTCTTGCCTGACATCTTTAAAATGCTTTGTCAAAGACTTGGCATTGGCGGCCATTTAACCCACATCCTTGCTAGAAAGAATTAATAAAAACATACTCGCACTTACGCAACACATTACATACGGACAAAGGAATCAAGCAGTTACTTGGTTTCTTTGTGATCGGTATGTTTTTTACAAAACGGACAATATTTGCTCTGTTCAATACGGTCCGGAGTGGTCCGTTTGTTCTTTGTCGAAATATAATTCCGTCGTTTACATTCACCGCAAGCCATTGTGATTTTCACACGCATCGCTTACACCCCCTAAACACGATGTTGGGCTTAAAAACCCGAATTTGCCCCGCAAACTCGAGATAAACCTCATGATCTGCATGAGATTTCACTTTTTCCAATTTACCATACTTTATAGTACGTTGTCAAACTTTTTGTCAGCGCCTATATACACTCAATTGTTTATTATAACCGAATATATGTACGCCATACCAAAAGTTTATCAGCCCCGTCTGCAGTTATTGCCTACGGAGCTGATAAAATTTACTCGATAATACTTGTTACAACGCCGGAGCCGACGGTGCGACCGCCTTCGCGGATGGCAAAACGTAGACCTTCTTCAAGGGCAATGGGGGTAATAAGCTCGATTTTCATTTGCACATTATCGCCAGGCATAATCATTTCCACGCCTTCTGGTAAAGTGATAACACCCGTTACATCAGTGGTCCGTAGATAGAACTGTGGACGATACCCTTGGAAAAAGGGAGTGTGACGACCACCCTCATCTTTTTTCAACACGTACACTTCGGCCATAAAATTGGTGTGAGGCTTAATGCTAGC
>JANKMV010000075.1:0-5134 GCA_024650095.1 Bacillota bacterium
ATTAAAAGTGTGATGATTGACGTGCTTGTAGCATTATTTCCTGCCGCTATCGCTGCGGTCGTCTTCTTCGGCTATCGTGCCTTAATAACCATGGCACTAACAACAGTAGCTGCCATGCTCACGGAAGCAATTATTCTGCGTAATAAAAACGTGTTTGGCGACGGTAGTGCTGCTGTAACAGGTCTACTGTTGGCCATGACCTTACCGCCAGCACCACCATGGTGGTTATGCGTTATTGGTGGCTCAGTAGCCATTATTATTGGTAAGCAAGTCTTTGGCGGTATTGGTAATAATATTTTTAACCCAGCCTTGGTTGCCAGAGCGATTCTCATGGTTTCTTGGGCGGGTCATATGACAACTTGGTTAAGCCCCGTAGATTTAACCGCTACAGCAACGCCCCTAGTTGCTTCTGCAGCTCCTAGCTTTATGGCATTGTTTGTGGGTGCGATAAGTGGCTGCTTGGGTGAAACCAGTGCCTTTGCTTTACTATTTGGTGCTGCTTGGCTTTTTTATAAGGGTCATATTAACTGGCGGATTCCTGGTGGTTACATCGGTGTGGTCTTAGTGATGGGGACGCTTTTGGGTAGCGGTGGTGTGACTGCAGGATTGTTCCATGTTCTGGCAGGTGGCGTGATGATCGGTGCAATATTTATGGCAACCGATATGGTTACCTCACCGGTAACAGCTAAAGGGCAACTTATTTTTGGTATCGGCTGTGGTCTCATGACGATGCTGGTTCGCCTATACGCAAATTTCCCCGAGGGTGTCACATTTGCTATTCTGCTCATGAATGCCCTGACCCCATTGATTGACAATCTGACGCTGCCTAGGAAGTACGGGGAGGTGGCTAAATAATGAAAGAAATTCTTCGTTTAGGATTCATACTCATGTTGATTTGTGCCGTCGCAGCAGGTGCGCTGGCGTACACGAACCAAGTCACCTCAGCCATCATTGAAAAGCGCATTCAAGAGGAAAAAATTGCCTTAATGCAGGAGCTCTTTCCGGATGTGAAAGAAACAGAAGATAAGACAGTGGATGGTCGTACAGCTACCGTAGGTTATGATGAAGGTGGTAATGTCGTCGGTATCTTGGCTGAAGGTAAAACTACGGGGTACGGTGGCGATATTCGCTTTAACCTTGGTATTGATGGTGAGGGTAAAATCGTTAAGCTCACCATTGTCTCTCATTCTGAAACGGCAGGTCTTGGTTCTGTCATTGCTGAAGATTCTTATCGTGCACAGTATGAAGGGTTAACGATCGGTGATTCTTTCAATGTCGATAGAATTTCTGGTGCCACAATTTCTAGCCGTGCCATGGAAAGTGGCGTAGAAAGTGAACTGCAAGAAATCCTCCTTCGTTTCGGGGAAGGCTTTGCTGCTCCTGCGCCGGCTGTCAATATTGAAGAACTAGCCAATGGAACGTATACGGGTAGTGGTGAAGGGCTCTACTCTACCATTACCGTGGAGGTTACGGTGGCCGAGGGTAAAATCACCGATGTGCAAGTTGTGTCCGGTAGTGATACGGAAGAATATTTTGCGCAAGCAAAAAATACAATACCCCAGCGTATTGTGGATGAGCAGAAGATTGATGTAGATGTTGCCAGTGGGGCAACGTTTAGTAGTAAAGGGATTAAGGATGCCGTGCTTAACGCACTGCAGCAATAGGGGGTGAGGATATGAATGTGATGAATGAATTAACAAAGGGTGTGTTTAGAGAAAACCCGATTTTCCGGTTAGTACTCGGGATGTGCCCGACGCTTGCGGTCACAACTCTAGCCGTCAATGGCCTGGGTATGGGCCTTTCAACCGCCGCAGTACTAGTTTCTTCAAACTTTGTAATCGCGGTTTTGCGAAAAGTAATTCCTAATAAAATCCGGATCCCCGCGTTTATTATCATCATCGCTACCTTTGTTACCATGGTGGATATGCTTCTAAACGCATATACGCCAGAACTCCACTCCCAGTTAGGCATTTTTGTGCCGTTGATAGTGGTAAACTGTATTATTCTTGGTCGCGCGGAAGCATTTGCTTCCAAGAATCCCGTTGCAGATTCGTTGGCAGATGGTTTAGGAATGGGCCTTGGTTTCACGCTGTCTTTAACTCTGCTCGGTTCCATTCGTGAATTGTTGGCCAGCGGCACCCTTTTTGGTGCCAATATCCTGGGAGCTAGTTATGAGCCATTTAAATTGTTTGCTTCACCACCAGGTGCGTTTATTGCTTTGGGCTTACTCATGGCGTTGATGAATATGCTGGCTAAGAAATATAAACTGGAATAGAGGGGGGTAGACAATGACGGGTATATTGGCAATTGTTTTTGGTGCGATCTTTATCAATAACTTCGTTTTGTCAAGATTTTTAGGAATCTGCCCATTCCTCGGTGTTTCGAAAAAAGTAGAAACGTCCGTTGGTATGGGTATGGCCGTAACCTTTGTGATGGGGATGGCTTCCCTAGTAACGTGGTTGTTGAATGAATATATCTTGGTGTTTTACGGTCTCGAATATTTACGTACCATCGTGTTTATTTTAGTAATTGCGTCCTTGGTTCAATTCGTAGAGCTTGTCATTCGTAAGGTTAGTCCTGTGCTTTACCAGGCGCTCGGCATTTTTCTACCGCTCATTACCACCAACTGTGCTGTACTTGGGGTAGCGATATTAAATATCCAGCTGACGTATACACTTTTTGAAAGTGTAGTTTTCGGTGTGGCAGCAGCCATCGGCTTCACGCTAGCATTAGTTATTATGGCCGGTATCCGTGAACGTTTGGAGATGGTCTTTATCCCCAGGAATTTTCGTGGTGTGTCGATCGCTCTGATAACCGCTGGAATCCTTTCCATTGCTTTTATGGGATTCCAGGGAATGATGTAGGGGGCACAGTCAAATGATTATACCAGCGGTAGTTAGTCTAGGAGGCTTGGGTCTTGTCTTTGGCGGTATGCTGGCATTTGCTTCACAAAAATTTGCTGTCGAAATTGATCCTAAAATAGAAATGGTGCAAGAAATTTTAGTGGGCGCTAATTGCGGTGCCTGCGGTTATGCTGGTTGTGCACAGTTTGCAGAGGAAGTGGTTGCAGGACGTGCTCCGTTAAATGGCTGTACACCTGGAGGAGCTAAGGTAGCAGCCAAAATCGCTGATCTATTTGGCGCAGAATCTCCAGAAGCGGAAGCACGACATGTAGCGCAATTGACTTGTGTTGGCGATTGTAATACGGCTAAAAGTAAGCATACCTACGATGGCGTGAAAGATTGCAAGGCAGCACTTATGTTTGGTGGTGGGCCTACCGCTTGCGAATATGGTTGCATCGGCTTGGGTAACTGTGTAACCGTTTGTCCCGTCGATGCCATTACCATGGGTAAAAATGGTCTACCCATTATTGATACCAATGCTTGTATTAGTTGCGGCAAATGTAAGAATGAATGCCCACGTCATGTTATTGAACTAGTGAATGCCAAAGGGGTTCATCACGTCCGTTGCAAGTCTCAGGATAAAGGCAAGCAGGTGCGGGGTGTCTGCGACCGGGGTTGCATTGCATGTAAACTCTGTGTTAAGAACTGCCCTGTCGACGCCATTCATATGGAAGGTAATGTAGCCGTTATCGATAGTTATATTTGCACGAACTGTGGTACGTGCGTAGAAGTTTGCCCGCAGAAAACAATCGTTTAGAATAAACGGTGCGAAGGCTAGCCTTACGCACCGTAACTGCGTACAACAGCTCTAAACGTGCATGGGTAACGTTGACAAGTACACATACACAGTGTAAACTAGTAGCATTGCCCTGTATAAAAAGAGGATTAGAAAATAGGTAGGGATACTATGAATAATTTAACGCATCTCAATGATCAGGGACGTGCTAAAATGGTGGATGTTTCCGTGAAAGCCGACACAAAGCGTGTTGCGGTGGCTAGCGGCGTCGTCCGCATGAGAGTTGCAACTCTCCAGTGCATTGTAAGTGGAGGGTTAGAGAAGGGTGATGTATTAGCTATAGCTCAGGTAGCCGGCATTATGGCGGCTAAACAAACCTCACACCTTATTCCCATGTGTCATCCTCTATTCTTAACTGCAGTTGATATTCATTTCGTTATTAATGAAAAGAAACAGCAGATTGAAATAGCGGCTACGGTTTCCACTACCGGGAAAACAGGTGTGGAGATGGAAGCGCTAACAGCTGTTTCGGTGACTGCACTAACCATTTATGACATGTGTAAGGCCATTGACAAAGAAATGATTATTGCCGACGTCATGCTTCTGGAGAAAAGTGGTGGTAAAAGTGGTCATTTCAAAAGGAATGACGGCGTAGAGGGGGGTAGCCATGAGTAAGTTTAAACAAGATGCCACGTTTTGGGGCATGTCTGGTCTTTTATTCTTATTTTGGTTGCTGATTACTTGGCGCCTTCATTGGCAACACCTTTTCGTCGGTGTCCTTTGTTCCTTGGCAATAGCACGTTTCAATTGTGATTTATTAGTTAGGCGTGAAGAACGAACAGGTGTTACCATTGCCGCAGTGCGCGCGTGGCTCAGTTATGGGTTTCACTTAGTGCTCGCTGTTTTTAAAGCAAACTGGGATGTCGCCAAACTCGTCCTGAATCCTCAATTAAATATTTCCCCAAGTTTTATAAAATTTAACGTCAAGGTTAAGAAGCCATTAAATAGTGTGATTTTGGCTAACTCAATCACATTGACGCCAGGGACATTGACCGTGGAGATCGAAAAGGATGTCTATATCGTCCACGCTCTCACTCGTGCCAGCGCAGAAAGTGTTGCTTCTTGGGAGATGATGGATCGATTAATTGCCATTGAGGAGGCAGAGCATGTTAAGTGAGCTAACATTTTTAGAACAAATATTTCTCGGTGTGGCCATTTTACTAACAGCTGCCACCTTTCTTTGCCTATATCGTGCTGTCGTGGGGCCGAGTGAGGCAGATCGGATTGTTTCCATTAACGTAATCGGGACAAAAACCGTGGTTATTATTTCGCTTGTATCACTGGTTTTTCACCAGGAATTCTTTCTCGATGTAGCACTTGTATACGCACTCATTAGTTTTGTGGCCACCATTGGTGTCGCCAAATATATGGAAAAAGGTGTCCTGGAGTAAGGAGGCATACCCGTGACTGCTGTGATAATTTTATTTTTAGTGGC
>JANKMV010000075.1:5144-8354 GCA_024650095.1 Bacillota bacterium
TTTTATCGTCGGTGTAACGGGCTTGTTACGCTTACCTGACGTCTACTGTCGCATGCATGCTACAACAAAATGTGACACACTCGGCGCGGGTTTAATTTTGTTTGGATTAGCACTTCATATGGGTTTATCTGCTGCAACGGCTAAGCTATTGTTGCTTGTTGTTTTTATCTGGATAACGAATCCGACAGCGGCACACGTAATTGCCCGTGCTGCGTACCACAGTAATGCTAAAGTAAGTGAAGATACACTTATGCTGGATGAAACAGGGGAGGTGCAGCGTGATGACTGAAGTTCTCACCTATTTACTCCTCATTTTTTTAGTCGTTTGCGCCATTTCTGTGGCGCGAAGTCGAGACTTGTTAGCTGCTGTGATTATTTTTGCAGCCTATAGTTTGGTTATGGCGATATTGTGGCAACTACTGGCAGCTCCGGATGTAGCCATAACGGAGGCAGCGCTAGGCGCGGGCGTAACAACATTATTATTGATTGCAGCCATTGCAAAAACAAGGAGGCAGGAGTAATGCGCAAACTTTTAGTCGTGGTTTTTCTCGCTGTCATCCTTGTGATTTTGGTAGTAGCCGTGATTGAAATGCCTACCATCGGCGATCCTGCCAATGTAACTAATAATGAAGTTCCACAGCGCTATCTAGAAGATAGTCTGCACGAGACCGGTGCCCTGAATGTTGTGGCCAGTATTATTACCGATTACCGGGCCTTTGACACATTAGGTGAGGCCACGGTCCTTTTTGTGGCACTTGCAGCTGCAATATCTAATTTGAAAGCCCATTGACCAGCAAGAGAGGTGATTATCCTTGGAAGATGTAATCGTTCGTTATATTAGTCGCATGCTACTACCTTTTGTGCAGTTGTATGGACTTTATGTAATACTCAACGGACATCTGTCGCCAGGCGGCGGTTTTTCTGGTGGTGCCATTATAGGTGCCAGCATGATTCTTTACGCTTTATCATTTAATTTAGAAGAAGGTACAAAGAAGTTATCCCACAAGACATCAACAATCTTGGAAAGTAGTGGTGTTTTGCTTTACGCGGGAATGGGGCTGTTATCTATCCTGCTTGGTACTAACTTTCTTGGCAATAAAGTCGCCGGTATTCCCATTGGTACACCGGGAAACTTGTTTAGTTCCGGTGCCATCATGATTATTACCTTTGGTGTGGGTATCAAAGTCGCAAGCACTATGATAACTCTCTTCTACAGCTTGATTGAGGGAGAGGAGGGACACGAGGATGTCCATCATTGAAATTCTGTCACGTCTCCATCAGAATAGTTTTTATTTTTTCGCCATTATTCTCTTTATTATTGGTTTCCATACTATGCTAACGCATGATAATTTAATTAAGAAAATCATTGGTATGAATATTATGGATACTTCCATTTTCCTTTTTTTTGTGGCCATTGGGTATGTTCGTGGCGGTCGTGCCCCCATTTTAGAACCTGGAACGACGCAAACGTATATTAACCCTGTTCCTTCTGCACTGATACTGACAGGTATTGTGGTTGGTGTAAGTATTACCGCTTATGCCCTAAGTTTAATTGTAAAACTGTATAAACATTATGGTACTATTGATGCGGAAGAGATTATGCGCTTACGGGGAGGTGAACCTCGGTGAGTTTTTTCTCCCATCTTCCTGTTTTAATTATTGTGATACCATTATGCGTGGCGTACCTCTTACCTGTTTTCTCACGCTGGTGTAAGAACTGGGTTGTCCCTGCTAGCCTAGGAGCTTTGACTTTTTCTATGGCAGGATCACTTATTTTACTGGTAGGTGTTATGCAGAGCGGGCCCTTTACGTATCATATGGGGAACTGGGCACCCCCTTGGGGAATTGAATTTTACATTGATTATTTAGCTACATTCGCTGTCATGACCATTTCCATAGTCAGTTTACTTGTGCTTGTGTTTGCCAGTAAAGATTTGCTTCACGAATTGCAAACTGTAGTGCGAAGCTGGTATTACACTCTATATTTAGTTTTAATCGCGGCCATGTTTGGGATGGCTCTTACCAATGATCTTTTTAATCTATTTGTTTTTATTGAGATTGCAGCTATTTCTTCTTGTGGTATTATTTCCATTAAAGAAAGCCGAGAATGCATTGAAGCGGCTTTTAAGTATCTTGTCTTGTCTGCCCTTGGTTCGGGGTGCATGCTACTAGCCATTGCGCTAGTGTACATGGTCACCGGCCATTTAAGCTTTACCTATATTGCAGCCGCTCTCCCCGAAGCAATGCAGCTTTACCCATATAATCTATTGGCATCTTTATCATTGTTTTTAGTGGGACTTGGGGTTAAATCAGCGTTGTTTCCCTTGCATATCTGGTTGCCAGATGCTCATTCCGCAGCCCCGTCACCTTCATCTGCTGTATTATCAGGCCTTGTGATTAAAATTTATGCCATTACCATGATTAAGCTCCTCTTTCAAGTCTACCCCTTAGAATTGATAGCAAAAACACCAGTTATGAATATTATTCTTTGGATGGCAACGTTAGCCATTCTTGTTGGTTCTATGTTTGCTATTGTCCAGGAAGATGTAAAAAAAATGCTGGCGTATTCTAGCATCGCACAAATTGGATACGTTTTTCTGGGTATTGGTCTAGCCAATACCAATGCACTAACGGGTGGAATTTTGCATATCTTTAACCATGCCCTCATGAAGTCTATGCTGTTTTTGGCCGCTGGAACTTTCATTTATGGTACTGGGACACGAAAAATTAAGGATTTGCAGGGCATCGGCTTAACCATGCCCATACCGACCCTTGCTTTTGCCATCGGAGCTTTTGCTATGGTTGGTGTACCTTTAACCAATGGTTTTGTTTCTAAATGGTATTTAGTCTTGGGCTCATTAGATCTAGGCCAACCTTTCTTTGCGGCAGTAGTGCTCTTTAGTAGCTTGCTAAATGGCATCTATTACTTGCCCATTATTGTTAATGCTTTTTTCAAACAACCCCAAGGAAAAGTAACGACCCCGAAACAAATTCCTATACAAATGACAGTTGCGCTTGTCATTCTCGCTCTGGGAGTGGTGGGTTTTGGCACTTTCCCTCGATATATTGTGGCTGTGGTTGCAAAGGCTGCTCAGTCATTGTTAGGAATATAAATAGCGCAAATAACTAGCTGAACAATTATTGGAAGGGAGAGGATGAGTTATCGTGGGGATTGCAAAATCGTTCCTGCCTGTATGGATTGTGATGTTC
>JANKMV010000076.1 GCA_024650095.1 Bacillota bacterium
CGTTAAGGAAACTGAATAAAACGCGCCTTTCTAATACTGCTTTTCTTGGAAGGAGGAATAATGGTGAAATGCCCTTATTGCGGGTGTTTGGAAAGTCGTGTAATTGATTCTCGTTCCACAGAAGAAGGAAGTGCAATCCGCAGACGGCGAGAATGTACCATCTGTGAAAGACGTTTTACAACCTACGAAAAATTAGAGGAGTCACCTCTCATCGTAGTTAAGCGTGATGGTAACAGACAATTGTTTGACAGAACAAAAATTCTTAACGGCCTAATTTACGCTGGGGGCAAGCAAAAGATTCCACTTTATGTATTTGAGGATTTGGTTGATGAGCTAGAACGTGAACTGCGCAATAACTTTTCACAAGAAGTAACTTCTGATGAAATTGGACAGCGTGTGTTGGCCAAGCTTTATGATATCGATGAAGTGGCTTATGTTCGCTTTGCCTCTGTCTATCATAAGTTTGAAGATGTTAATGATTTTAAAAAAGCATTGGCAGAAATGCCCCAAAAAACTGGAACAAGTTAACTAGCGACGGAGGAATGCAAAAATGTTTATAGAAATTCGCAAACGTGATGGACGGGTTGTGCCGTTCGATGCCGATAAAATAACAGATGCGATTATTAAAGCAGCCAAATCTGTAGGTGGGGATAACAGGAAGATTGCTGAAAGTCTAACTAAACAAGTAGTTAAAGAATTGGCTGCACTGGGTTATAATGGTATGATTCCGGCAGTGGAAGAAGTGCAGGATACTGTAGAAAACGTCCTCATTGAAAATGGACATGCCCGCACAGCAAAGGCATACATACTATATCGTGACCGGCGGAATCGTATTCGTGAAGGAAAAAGCGATTTAATGGATACGGTCAAAGAAATTCTCGTAGAAACTAGCAGAGAAAATGCTAATGTTTCCAACTCTCCCTCAGCAAAGATGCTGCAAATTGCCAGTGCCGCTAGCAAACGCTATTATTTGACGAATTTATTACCAGAGGATTTTTCGCAAGCGCATACAAGTGGCGCCTTTCATATCCATGATTTAGACTATTATGGCAAGACATTAAACTGCTTGCAGATCGATTTATTTAAACTATTGTCGCAGGGATTTAATACAGGTTATGGTTATATTCGTCCCCCCCAGCGCATTGCTTCTGCAGTGGCACAAGCGGCTATTATTTTACAAAGTAATCAGAATGACATGTTTGGTGGGCAAAGTTTTCCCCATTTTGACCGTTCCATGTCGCAGATCATTGCAACGATGCCTGCGAGGCCGGGTGAAGAAGAAGTATATCAAGCTATGGAGGGTTTGGTGTATAATTTAAATACGATGCATTCTCGCGCAGGAGCGCAGGTTCCATTCTCTACCCTCAACGTGGGGACCGATACTACGGAGATGGGTCGCGCGGTTACAAATGCACTACTACGCGCGTTTGAAAAAGGCCTGGGCAATGGTGAGAGTCCAATTTTCCCCAATCTGGTTTTCCGTACAAAAAAAGGTATTAATTTAGATCCGAATGATCCTAACCACGATTTATTTATATATGCGCTGAAAGTGGCGGCAAAACGCCTTAATCCCACGTTCAGCTTTATGGATAGTACATTTAATGCCAAGTATGGTGATGAAGTGTCGTATATGGGATGCCGTACACGTGTGGTGGCGAACCGTCACGGCGAAGAAATATCCTCCGGACGTGGCAATATCGCTCCGGTTTCTCTAAATCTACCACGGTTAGCTTTGCAGACACGTGATCTGAACCTTTTTTATGTTGAATTGGATCGACTGTTACGATTAGCAGCGCGCCAACTACTACACCGTTTTGAAATTCTTGGTAACCTACGGGCAAAAGACTTACCTTTTTTAATGGGGCAGAAGCTTTATATGGGCTCAGAGGTACTAGGCCCCAATGATGCCATCAAAGATGTGATTAAGCATGGCACGCTCTCAGTTGGTTTCATTGGACTGGCGGAGGCACTGCAAGTCTTATTGGGTAAACATCATGGTGAAGACCAAGAAGCGCAGGAAGAGGGACTAAAAATTGTATCCCATATGTCGAAACGGATGGCGCAGTTTGCAGATGAGTTTGATTTGAATTTCACTCTTGTTGCGACGCCAGCTGAAGGATTATCCGGTCGTTTTGTCAAAATGGATCGTGAACTCTTTGGTTCCATTCCAGAGGTGACGGACAAGGAGTACTATACGAATTCTGTACATGTTCCTGTTAACTACGCCATTTCTTTATTCGATAAACTAAACGTCGAAGGGGAATACCATAAATACTGCGACGCGGGCCATATTGCCTATGTAGAGCTGGAATCACCTCCCGGGGAAAACTATGAGGCGGTGGAAGAGATTATACGTCATATGGGTGTAGCTGATGTTGGCTATGGTGGAGTTAATTACCCTATTGACGAATGCCGTAGTTGTGGCTACAGTGGGATTATGGTGGATTGTTGTCCCGGTTGTGGGGGCACCGATGTGCGGCGAATCCGCCGTATTACCGGGTATTTATCGACTGAGGAGCGCTTTAACAGTGCCAAACAGGCCGAGTTGCGGGATCGAAAATCGCATTGCCGCTAGGCCATGGATTTTGAGAGAATATATGAGGGTAATGGGCGAACACTTTCGCCCCTACGAATTCGGCGTAAGGTTGGTGCTTTTTCATGCAGCTTACTTTGGCTGGTTTGCATAAAAATAGTGTTGTTGATGGTCCTGGCTTGCGCACGGTCGTTTTTACACAAGGGTGTCCCCACGCATGTCCTGGCTGTCATAATCTACAAACGCATGATCCTAAAGAAGGAACAGTGGTGGAGGTGAGGGACGTAGCAAGGCAGATTTTGGCGGATACCAACGTAAAGGGCGTTACCTTTTCTGGTGGGGAGCCATTTTTGCAGGCACGCGCTTTGACAGCGCTGGCTACGTCTTTACTCGTACGGCCATTATCAATTGTGATTTATAGCGGCTACACGTATGAATACCTGACAAAGCATGCGCGCACAGATAGTGCCATCGCGGCACTGCTGACCACAGCCGACATTTTGATTGACGGTCCGTTTGTTGAGGCACAAAGAGATCTAGCTCTGTTATATCGAGGTTCACGCAATCAACGGATTATTGATGTGCCGACAAGTCTCCAAGCGGGTGAGATCGTACTATCAGAGTTGCATTACCGTGGAATGGGGCAAGCATATGCATAAGGAAGAAATACGAGAAGTGGAAACGGTTCGCTATCTAGTTTTTGCAAACTTACAGGCTGAGGATATTGTGCACGGCTATACTCTACGTACAGGTGGTGTTAGCCAATCCCCATTTGATAGTTTAAATATGGGCCTCCATGTGGGGGATCAGCAAGAGGCCGTGCAAAATAACCGACAGCGCGTAGCGCACGCACTGGGGTATCAGCCTGCAGCGGTGGTTGCGGGACAACAGGTTCATGGTACTGCCATTGTGCACGTTACATCGCCACTGTGTGGCTTGGGGCATGATAATATGGCGGATGCAGTGGCCGACACAGATGGTCTACTTTGTACCGAGCCTGGTATTGTACTGATGGCTCATGCTGCTGACTGTACGCTACTTTTCTTTTATGACCCTGTCATACGCTGTATTGGCTTAGCCCATGCAGGCTGGCGTGGCGCTGTGGCAGGCATGGGCCCTTTAATGGTGGAGGCACTGACCAAGTTGGGTAGCCGTCGTGAAAACATACGTGTAGCACTGGCACCGACAATTGGTCCTTGTTGTTATCAGGTGGGCGAAAACGTCATCACTCAAGTGCCGCTTCACCTACAGCCACTAGTCATGCGCCGCGAAGGCGAAGCCATCTTTTTTGATTTAGCACAATTCCAACGATTACAGTTACTTGAAATGGGAATTAGTAACGAAAACCTAAGTAAAAGTACATACTGTACAGCTTGTAATCCTGACTTATTTTACTCGTATCGCGCTGCTGGTGGGCAAACAGGCCGCATGGCCGGCGTGATCTCGATGAAGTGGTAGGAATAAACATGAAAAAGCGAAAGCCATTTACCGTTATTCCAGGGAAAAAGCCCAAGCGAACGGGCGAGAAGGTATTATCTGTTTTATTTGCTGTTGCCATTGGTTTACTCGCACTCCAGGGTGTTTGGACTATGGCGCGCAATCTTGTGGCCGCTGTTTTTGTGAATACAGTAGTTGCTCAAGAGGGTGTATTGGAACAGTCTGTCCAGGCACAGGGGATCATTGTGCGCGAGGAGCGGGTCGTAGCTTCCCCTCTTACGGGTGCGCTACGATGGCAGGCTGAAGATGAAGTGCGTTTGGCCATTGGCGCGCCCGTGGCGACCATTACAACTCTAGGGGGCGTTTCGCAAACGGTTCTCATGCCGGGTCCTGGTATGGTCATTCGACAATTGGATGGTTTAGAAGGTATCCTACAACCACATATTTTGGCTTCACCAGCAAGTATAGATTTTGCAAAGCTTCGGGACGCACCGGAAACGATTGTGCAAACACCGGATGAGTCGGAAGTTCAACAGGGGTCCTTGATCTTTAAAGTGATTGACAACTATAGATGGTACTATGTGGCACAATTTGAACAAGATCATTTTACTTCACTTGAAGGCAAGAATGAAGCCTATTTACGTTTTTCTTTTGCACCTGCAGAGGATGTTTATGCTGGAATCATGCACATGCAAAACGATGATGATACTATCACCGTATCATTTTCCTTACAAAATGATGTAGCTGGGTGTTTTACTGAACGCTTTGCCGATGCGGAAATTATCACCCAACGTACGGCGGGCATCGTCTTACCAATATCTGCGCTCTTAGTGCGAGGGGAAGACATTGGGGTTTATGTAGTGAATCAATCACGGGTTCAATACCGTTCGGTTACAGTTTTGCAAGCAGATTCCGAACAAGTGGTTGTGCGTGGCATGCTAACAGGTTTGCCCGTTATCACAAATCCATCGTTAGTAAAAGAAGGACAAAAATTATGAGTAATCTAGCAATGCAAACGATACAGGTCAAAAATAGCATAAAGCTTGCAGCCTTGCGGGCAGGATATGGGCCTGTCCAATTAGTTGCGGTAACTAAAACAGTGGCGGCTGAACGGGTGAGGGAAGCTCTCGCCTTGGGGCTAACCTCCTTTGGGGAAAGTCGCGTACAGGAAGCATTACCTAAACTAGCCCTCTTTCCTCAAGCAGATTGGCATTTTCTCGGTCGCCTGCAGACAAATAAGGTGAGGGATGTCGTGGGCAATTTTGCTTTGATCCATTCCTTAGATCGTTGGAAATTGGCAGTGGCGCTACAGGCAGAGGCACAAAGAAGAGGCTCAATGGTGCGTGCGTTAGTGCAAGTGAATATTGGCCAGGAAGACCAGAAGGGTGGGCTTGATGTTGCAGAAGTTAAAGGCTTTCTACAAGAAGCCTCCACCCTATCAAAAGTGCGCATCGAGGGCTTAATGGCAGTCCCACCGGCTAGTGAAAACCCGGAAGAGATACGTCCTTATTTTCGCAAGATGTATCAGTTGTATAGCAAGCTCCAAGTTCCCGGTGTGCAAATGAAGATCCTCTCCATGGGTATGTCTAATGATTTTGTGATCGCGGTGGAAGAAGGAGCCAATCTAGTACGAGTAGGAAGCTTGCTCTTTGGAGAGAGAACGTAAAACAGGGGGAATGAAAGTGGCTACGTTTTGGGATAAAACATTAATGTTTTTAGGTCTCGTGGAAGAAACAGAAGAGGAAGAAACATTTGATGATATTGAAAGTACTCAAAAGCCCGCTCGTAGAGGAACCGTCTTAAATTTACATACTTCAAGTAGTAAAAATATGCGGTTAGTGATAACCAAACCACAAGAATTTGCAGAAGCGCAGCCAATCGTGGACCACATCAAAAACAAGAAACCTGTTCTAGTTAATGTGGAAGAAACAGAAAAAAGTGAAGCTAAACGTATTATCGATTTCATCTCAGGGGCCACCTATGCGCTTGATGGCAATATGCAAAAAGTAAGTCAGCAAATTTTTGTCTTTGCCCCGGCCCAAGTGGAGGTCAATGCCGACATTCGTAAAGAGTTAGGCGACCGAGGCGTTGTCGCAAATTTCGAAGAATAAGGAGATGATTTTTTGCCATCTAATTTTCGTACGATCATAAACTGGATTTTTGAGGTTTACTATTGGTTACTCATTATCCGCATCCTTTTCCCTTTGGTGCGTTTAGGACGTACTCCCAGCCCAGTGATTCTAACAATTCGTCGTATTGTGTACGCAGTGACAGAGCCAGTACTGGCCCCCATACGCAACCTTCTCAATCCGATATCACTGGGTACAGGTCTCCAGCTAGACGTCTCACCAATTGTCGCAATGATTTTGTTACGCTTTGTCAATAGTATGATCGGACGTCTTTTCTAATATCATGGAGGTAACAATGGACAGAGATAAAATTCTTCAACGTTTTGAACATGAGACTGAACGACTCACAGCCGGTGTACTCTTAGACAAAATTGTTCAGGTAGAAAGAACGGGTGCACTCCAGCTGACCGATTTTTTTGACCCTTATCAGCAGCGGACGGCAGATCGTGTACTCCACCATTTTAAAGAGATTAAACAAGTGATGTGGGGCGGGTACGACGGAGCGGAGCGAGTACGATTACTGCTATTCCCTGCTGAGAAGCAGGCTTCTGTCAGCGACGTGCCCCTTGCGTATATAGAAGCAACGCTACCTGCGCTAGCAACAGAGCTAACCCACCGTGATTTTCTTGGTGCCATCTTAGGGCTGGGTTTACGTCGAGAAAAAGTGGGCGATATCCTTTTCGTAACAAAGGAAAAAACTCAAATAATCGTTCAGCCTGAAATTCTTTCGTTTCTCCTAACACAGTGGCAGGAGGTAGGAAGGTATGGTATCCGCCTACACGAAATCACTGAAACTGAGCTATCTCCTGCACAAGGTCGAATACGGGAGGTTAAAACCACTGTTGCCAGTCTACGGTTAGATGCGGTTGCTAGCTCTGGTTTTGGTTTATCCCGCAGTAAACTAACACCTGCCATCCGTGCTGGTCATGTGAAATTGAACTGGCAGTCGGTAAAAAGTGCCAGTGCGACGGTTAAAGAAGGGGATATTATTTCTGTTACTGGTCGTGGTCGTGTTGAAGTGGCACACGTGTTGGGTGAAAGCAAAAAAGGAAGGATTCAGCTACTTTTAAAAAAACATATTTAACATGGCAGGAATTATGATATATAAAGAGAAATATAGGAAATAGCGGAAAATAACGGGGGTGGATAAAATGCCTTTAACACCAATTGATATTCAAAATAAAGAGTTTAGCCGTTCGATCCGTGGTGTGTCCCCGGCCGAAGTGGACGAGTTTCTCAATCGGATCGCAAAAGATTTTGAAGAATTAATAAAAGACAATATTACCACCAAGGAACAAGTCTCCCAGCTCAAGGAAAAGTTAGGCCACTATCAAAAACTTGAGCAAACCTTACATAATGCTATAATTGTGGCTCAGGAAACATCAGAAGAGGTGAAGCGTAACGCTTCCAAGGAAGCGGATCTAATTCGCCGTGAAGCAGAGAAAGATGCATCTCGTATTCTTGATGAGTCGCGTTATAAAGCCAGTCGCATTCTTTCCGAGCATGAGGAAGTGTACAAGCAGGCGCAGATATATAAAATGCGCTTCCGGTCCCTGGTGGAAGCCCAACTGGCGGCTCTGGAAATGGAAGATTGGCTATCTCCCCAGGATGAAACCGAAGCTAGACGCGGTGCTTAAATAATGGCTGTACGCTCTTTTCTTGACAGCGTATAGCCATTTTGTTTATACTATGTACTATAGAGAGAATAAATCACTTTTCATAAGCACTGTATAATTAAATAACGTTATAACGATGAACGGGACGAGTAAACAAAAGTGAGCGCTTCAGAGAGCCGGGATTGGTGTGAACCGGTGCGTGCTTTGTTAAAAATCACCCGGGAGTTACAGGTGAAATTAGTAGCCTACGTCGGTGAAAGCCGTTATCCTTTTTAAGTGGCCGTAGCAGTATTGCGGCTAGCGGGGTGGTACCGCGGGAAAAACTCCCGTCCTCAAAGAGGACGGTTTTTTGTATTTCACAACATTTGGAGGTTGGAACATGGAAGAAAAAGATTATGCTAAGACGCTAAACCTGCCGAAAACGGCATTTCCCATGCGGGCAGGTTTGCCACTACGAGAGCCAGAACAATTGAAAAAGTGGCAGGACATGGATATTTATCGCAAAGTACAGGCGCATAACCACGGTCGACCCAAGTACATCCTGCATGATGGGCCACCCTATGCCAACGGTGATATTCATATGGGCACCGCCCTGAAT
>JANKMV010000077.1 GCA_024650095.1 Bacillota bacterium
ATAAAGAAAAAATCCGAGGGCCCGCATATGGCCACGGCTCCAAAAGCGATTGAGGACAAGACGTTTTCTGAAAATGAAAAGATGTTGGCTGCGATGCGTCATGTGAAGGAAGCCGGTTCTAATCTGCATTTGCTAGGGCTCCTCTCCGATGGCGGTGTCCATAGTCATATTCAACATTTATATGCGTTACTGGAGATGGCAAAAAGCGAGCAAGTAAAGAACGTTTATATTCACGCCATTCTCGATGGTCGTGATGTGGGGCCGATGAGTGCCCGCACGTATCTAACCGCACTAGAAGATAAGATTGCAAAGCTCGGTGTGGGTAAGGTGGCCACCGTTGCTGGACGTTACTACACCATGGATCGGGACAAGCGCTGGGAGCGGGTTAAGCTCGCATACCGAGCCATGGTGTATGGCGAGGGTGAAGTCGCCGCTTCTTCCTTACATGCGCTGGAAAATGCCTACGATAGAGAAGAAACGGATGAGTTCGTGTTGCCAACTGTGATTCTAGAAGGCGATCGTCCCCGTGCCACTATTAACTCCCTTGATGCTGTCTTCTTTTTTAATTATCGCCCTGATCGTGCGCGTCAAATTACACATACTTTAATTGATGCGCAGTTTACAGAATTCGATCGCGGACTAGCACCTCCATTACCCATGTTTACATGTATGACGCAATATGATGAAACCATTGACGTGGCAGTGGCATATCCGCCTGACCATCCTCGCGAGACGTTTGGTGAGGTGGTGGCTACCGCAGGTTTACGGCAGCTTCGCATTGCCGAAACGGAGAAATATGCCCATATCACCTTTTTTTTTAGCGGTGGAGAAGAGAAATGCTATGAGGGTGAAGAACGAATTCTAATTCCTTCACCTAAAGTTCCTACATATAATCTAAAACCTGAAATGAGCGCGCCAGAAGTCACAGAGTGCTTGCTTGAGGAAATAAGACATAATCGGCATGATGTAATCATACTCAATTATGCCAATGCCGACATGGTGGGCCATACGGGTGAGCTGGAGGCAGCTATTCGTGCGGTGGAAACAGTGGATACATGCTTGGAAAAGGTGGTGTCTTCTGTGCTTGCGCAAGGAGGTGTTGCTCTGGTTACCTCTGACCATGGCAATGCTGAACAGATGACATCCGGACGTGCAGGTCATACGTTTACGGCCCATACACTAAATCCGGTACCCTTTATCCTTGTCTCCCAGACGCCCTCTCGTTTACGAAAGCACGGTATTTTAGCGGATGTGGCACCCACAATGCTAGAGTTACTCCAATTGCCACAACCCGCCGTTATGACTGGATCATCGTTACTCATCCCTGTTAATAGTAAAAAGTAAATAAAGAAAAGTGAGGCTTATTTATGACACATATTATTGAAACGTATGCCCGTGAAATTTTAGATTCTCGTGGTAACCCCACGCTTGAGGTTGATGTTTTACTGGCCAGTGGTGCTTTTGGGCGGGCAGCGGTACCATCGGGAGCTTCTACAGGCGCTTTTGAAGCAGTGGAGTTGCGGGATGATGATAAACATCGCTACCTGGGAAAAGGTGTGCTACAAGCTATACAAAATGTTAATGATATCATTGCACCGGCCCTGGGTGAGATGGATGCACTGGAACAAGCTAAGATTGATCAAACATTAATAGAACTAGACGGCACCCCCAATAAAGGGAAGCTGGGTGCAAATGCTATCCTTGGTGTATCCATGGCGGTTGCCAAAGCGGCAGCCAATGCTGTGGGTTTGCCACTCTATCGTTACTTAGGGGGAGTTAATGCTAATCTGCTCCCTGTACCCATGATGAATATTCTCAATGGGGGCAAGCATGCGGATAATAATGTGGATATTCAAGAATTTATGGTTATGCCTGTGGGTGCACCGAATTTCAAGGAAGCACTGCGGATGGGCACGGAGATTTTTCATCATTTAAAGAAGGTATTACAGAAAGAAGGACTAAACACTTCAGTGGGCGATGAAGGAGGCTTTGCACCCAACCTGTCTTCTAACGAAGCCGCGCTGGAAGAAATCGTGAAAGCCATTGAGGCTGCAGGCTATAGGCCGGGAGTAGATATCATGTTGGCACTTGATGTGGCAGCCACCGAAATATATCGTGATGGACTATATCATTTGGCCGGCGAGGGGCTACAAAAAACACCCCAAGAGATGGTCGCCTATTATCAGCAACTTGTGAACGCGTATCCCATTGCGTCCATTGAGGATGGTTTGGCTGAAGATGATTGGGATGGGTGGAAGCTATTAACGGAAACGTTAGGCGATAAAATCCAGTTGGTGGGCGATGACTTATTTGTAACCAATATGAAACGACTGCAGCGTGGTATTGATACAGCAATAGGCAATTCCATTCTCATAAAACTAAACCAAATTGGCACTGTAACAGAAACGTTAGACTGCATCCGGCTGGCACAACAGTACGGTTATACCACTGTTATCTCCCACCGTTCAGGTGAGACAGCCGATGTAATCATCGCAGATCTAGCTGTGGCCACCACGGCCGGGCAAATAAAAACGGGTGCACCTTCCCGGGTCGATCGAGTGGCCAAATATAATCAGCTACTACGAATTGAAGAAGAATTGGACAAAAGTGCTCGCTTTGCGGGTAACCTATTTAGGAAGGCATAAGCGATAAACAAGTTGTTTGTTGTTTTTTGCTATTGACTATGGTAGAATAGCTAAAGGTTTTATGCATTAGAGAAGGAGGTGTCTTGATGGAATTAGTATTAAAAGTGGTACTTGTTATTGCAGCGATAGGCTTAATTGCCTCCGTTTTATTGCAATCCTCAAAATCAGCGGGTTTGTCCGGGTCCATCACCGGTGGAGCCCAAACTTTATTTGGGAAGAAAAAAGGAATTGATAGTTTTCTTTCTAAACTGACAGTCGTCTTTGCCGTACTGTTTGTGGTCTTATCCATAGTTTTGACCACCCTTAGTTAGTACCATCAACAACAGGTACTAGCAAAAAGAGTGCCTTCATAACAAGGGACGAGCCAGATTAGGTTTCACTTTGGTTAGCTGATGGTGATAAACTTGCGGTTAACCAGGTTACTTAAGTATCAGCACGACAGAAATGAAAGCGAAGGAGTAGAAAGAATGAACAATATCTTATATTTAATTCCTGTTACAGGACTTGTCGGTTTGTTATTTGCCTTCTATTTGGCAGGTAAAGTAAGTAAAGCCGATCCTGGTACCGACCGCATGAAAGAAATTGCCGGTGCTATTCATGAAGGTGCCATGGCATTTTTAACCCGCGAGTATCGCACACTTGCCCTTTTCGTTCTTGTATTATTTGTTGTTATTTACTTCGCCATTAACTGGCAAACGGCCGTTTGTTATGTAGCGGGTTCATTAGCCTCTGCACTGGCCGGTTTTATTGGCATGAATATTGCTACTAAAGCCAATGTGCGTACCACAAACGCTGCGCAACACGGTATCAATGAAGCACTGACCATTGCTTTTTCCGGTGGTGCGGTTATGGGCTTGTCCGTCGTTGGCCTTGGTTTATTTGGTTTAGGTGTCCTCTACCTCATTTTTGGGGATCCCTCAATCGTTAATGGCTATGCGCTGGGCGCTAGCTCCATTGCACTCTTTGCTCGTGTAGGCGGTGGTATTTATACCAAAGCTGCCGATGTGGGTGCAGACTTAGTGGGTAAAGTCGAAGCCGGCATTCCCGAAGACGATCCCCGCAACCCAGCCGTTATTGCTGATAACGTTGGTGATAACGTCGGTGACGTAGCCGGAATGGGTGCTGACCTTTTTGAATCCTATGTTGGTTCAATTATTGCTGCCATTACCATTGGTATCGTACTGTATGGTATGGAAGGTGTACTGGTGCCAATGATTGTTGCCGCCACTGGTGTTTTGGCAGCTATTCTGGGTACCTTTTTCGTCAAAGCAAAGGAAGGCGTAAAGCTTTCCGCAGCCCTAGAACGTGGTACGCTCGTCAGTGGGGCCATCGTAATTATCGCTTCCTATTTTGTTATTCAGAGCTACAGCTATGAATTTGGTGGGATCGGTCCTTTCTGGGCCGTTATCTCTGGACTGCTTGCGGGAATCCTCATTGGCCGTATTACCGAGTACTATACCTCGGATCATCATAAGCCAGTGCAAGGTATTGCCGATAGTTCCAAAACCGGTGCAGCCACTAACATTATCTCTGGCCTCGCTGTGGGCATGCGCTCCACCATGTTGCCCATTCTCGTCATTGCCATCGCTATTCTCATCGCTAACCAGACGGCTGGCCTTTATGGTATCGCCATTGCCGCTGTGGGTATGCTGGCTACGGCTGGTATGACCATTGCCGTTGATGCATACGGTCCCATTGCAGATAATGCGGGTGGCATTGCTGAAATGGCTGGCTTGGACAAGTCCGTACGAAAAGTTACGGATGAACTCGATGCCATGGGTAACACCACGGCGGCCATCGGTAAAGGCTTCGCCATCGGTTCTGCAGCTTTGACTGCACTGGCACTCTTCTCCGCCTATACCCAAGCCGCTGGTATCGAAACCATTAATATTACCGACGCCAAGGTC
Organism: Bacillota bacterium; assembly: GCA_024650095.1. Taxonomy (GTDB): domain Bacteria; phylum Bacillota; class Dethiobacteria; order Dethiobacterales; family Dethiobacteraceae; genus JANKMV01. Next base: position 4,553 of record JANKMV010000077.1, read on the forward strand.
ATCGTTGGCTTATTAGTTGGTGGTATGCTACCTTTCTTCTTCTCCGCGTTAACTATGGAAGCGGTGGGAAGTGCAGCATTTGAAATGATTGAAGAAGTACGAAAACAGTTTCGTGAAATTCCCGGTCTCAGGGAAGGTCTCCCCGAAGCGAAACCTGATTACAAGCGCTGTGTAGATATTTCCACCACAGCTGCCTTGCGGCAAATGGTTGTACCCGGCCTCATGGCCGTAGTTGCACCTCTACTCATCGGTGTTATCTTGGGTAAAGAAGCCCTCGGTGGCCTCTTGGCCGGTGCCTTGGTAACGGGTGTGCTGCTTGCCATCTTCATGGCAAACGCAGGTGGTGCGTGGGATAATGCGAAGAAATATATTGAAGGTGGCGCCCATGGCGGGAAAGGCTCTGATCCTCATAAAGCCGCCGTTGTTGGAGACACAGTTGGAGATCCCTTCAAGGATACTTCTGGACCCTCCCTCAACATACTCATTAAACTAATGAGTATCGTCGCCCTCGTCTTTGCTCCGCTCTTTCTCACAATCGTACCCTTAATTGACCGTCTCTTCTAAACTAAACCTAACAAGCAAGAACAAAAGAGCGGCCTAGGCCGCTCTTTCTTCTTAGGGTCAGGTTAGAACTTTTGAAGATTCTCGAGACGCATCTCCCAAGCTTCCGATTTGCCAGAAAAGAGCAGAAATTTATTCCACATCAACTTATTAAAATTCTAAATATGTCAATACTATCTAGTAGAGGATTTACATAGTAAGTTACAAAAAAGTTAAAAACGGACAAGCAAAAAACGTAAGAATACATGGTGGCAGAAGCCGTCATGTGAACTATAGCCTAGCCCTTGTGCTGGGCTGGAACATTGGGCATTAGAATCCCAATAGAAAAGAGGTAAGATATGAGTTTCGAAGAAAAAGTATTATCATTTATGCAAGAAGTTGCGTATAAACCGTTAAAGATTGACGAGTTGACTCATAATTTAGGTATAAAGGATAAAAAAGAAATCAAACGTTTTCACACGCTTTTGACAGAGATGGAGCAGGAAGGGAAGATTATCAAGACCCGCTATGATCGTTATGGTGTGCCTGAAAAGATGGATCTAGTGGTGGGCCGATTGCAGGGTAATCAAGCCGGCTTCGGATTTATCATCCCGGACAATCCCCTCTTAACCGATGTCTTTGTACCTGCAAACCAAATGAACGGCGCCATGCATGGTGACCGTATTGTGGCACGGACGGTAAAGGGTGGCAAGGGTCGTAATAACGAGGGAGAAATTATTCGCATCCTCAAGCGCCGCTCCAATCTAGTCGTTGGTCGCTATGAGGCAGGTAAACAATATGGTTTTGTTGTTCCTGATGACCAAAGAATCTCCCAGGATGTTTTCATTCCCAAAGGAGAAGCTAAAACGCTAAAAAATGGGATGAAGGTGCAGATCGAAATTACCCGCTGGCCGGAACAAAGACGTAACCCTGAAGGCAAAATCGTAGATATCCTAGGCTATCCAGGGGATAAGGGTGTAGATACACTCACCATTATTAAAAAGTTTGAGTTGCCCGAAGAGTTTCCTCCAGAAGTGCTAAATGAATTAAAAAAATATAGCCGCGATCTATCCGAGGCTGATTTGGCAGGCCGCCGTGATTTGCGCAATTTAGTCATGGTTACCATTGATGGTGCCGATGCCAAAGATTTGGACGATGCTGTTTCCTTGCACCGTAATGAAAAGGGCAACTGGCAACTAGGTGTACACATTGCTGATGTGGGGCATTACGTGAAAGAAGGCTCGCCATTAGATCGAGAAGCCCTTAATCGTGGCACTAGTGTTTATTTGGTCGATCGAGTTATCCCCATGTTGCCACCAGAACTATCCAATGATCTTTGTAGTTTAAATCCCCAAGTAGATCGTCTTGCCATGAGTGCTTTTATGGAGTTAGATGAGCAAGGCAAGCTACTGAGCCACGACTTTACAGCCAGCGTTATCCGTACAGATGAGCGGATGACCTATGGCGCGGTGCGGGGTATCCTTGAGGATAAGGATGAAGAACTACGTAAACGCTATGAACCGCTTGTGCCCATGTTTGAGCATATGGGACAACTGGCGCTCGTATTACGTGCTAATCGCTTTGAGCGTGGTGCCATTGATTTTGCTTTGCCGGAAGTCAAAGTGATTCTTGATGATAATGGCAAACCCATTGACATTGTTAGACGGGAGCGGACCATCGCAGAAACCATCATTGAGGAATTTATGCTCATCTGTAATGAAACGGTAGCAGAACACTTCTCCCACATGGATGTTCCCTTTCTCTATCGGATACACGAAAGGCCTGATGACGGGAAAATGCTACATTTCCGCGATTTCGTCCACAACCTCGGCATTTCCATCAAAGGTAACCCCGAAAAAATCCAGCCACGTGCACTGCAGGATCTCCTAAAGCAAGTGGAAGACCAGCCTGAGGAGCGTGTAGTTAATACGCTATTACTGCGGGCCATGAAACAAGCAAAATATGCGCCAGAACGTATACCTCATTACGGTTTAGCCGCTGAATACTATTCACATTTCACTTCGCCCATTCGTCGCTATCCCGATCTAACCATTCACCGCCTCATGCGTGAATATCTAACCGGCCTGCCGGGCAAAAAAAGGTTAGAAAAGATCAATAAGAATAATACCGTTGCAGCCGAACGTTCCTCTATACGTGAACGCATCGCGATGGAAGCAGAGCGGGAAAGTGTGGATGTGAAGAAAGTTGAGTTTATGATCGGAAAAGAAGGGCAAGAGTTCGATGCCATCATCTCCGGTGTCACCTCATTTGGCCTTTTCGCTGAGCTGGATACACTGGTAGAAGGATTAGTCCACGTTTCCAGCATGGATGATGATTATTACCATTACCATGAAGATAAAATGGCCCTGATAGGTGAACGTACTGGCAATACCTATCGCATTGGTCAAGCCATCCGTGTTGTCCTTAAACGAGCCAGCAAAGACGACCGCCAAATTGACTTCAACCTCACCGAGGGGTCAGGTTAGAACTTTTGAACTTTCTTTTGTCATTGAACTAACGATCAACTTTTCAGTCAGCAATGAAGTCCGAGTGGTTGACGAAAAAACCGACAAATGGTATAATAAGCTTACTGGAGCACAAAAAAGAGCGCTATCTGCCCTATTTGTTTAATGCAAATAGGGTTATTTATCGGATGAGGTTTCTATATGGAAGAAAAGATTTTCGCAAAAAATAGAAAAGCATACCATGACTATCACATTGAGGAAACCTATGAGGCAGGAATTGTCCTAACCGGAACGGAGGTCAAATCTATCCGTTCAGGGCGCATAAACCTCAAAGATAGCTATGCCCGTATAGAAAATAGCGAGGTATTCGTACTAAATATGCATATTAGCCCCTATGAACAGGGAAATCGTTTTAACCACGAACCACTTCGTAAACGCAAACTTCTTATGCATCGCCGGGAGATTAGCCGTCTCATTGGCCTCACCCGGGAAAAAGGATACACCTTGATTCCTACTCAGGTGTATGCACAGCAAGGTTTGATAAAAATAGAAATCGCTCTGGCCCGCGGGAAAAGGCAGTACGATAAACGTGAAGCCCTCGCGGAAAAAGAAGCCAAACGAGAAGTCGAAAGAGCCTTTAAGGAAAAGAACCAATATTAAACTTGGGGGCGTTTTGGATTCGACGGGGGTTGGATGGGTGAGAGTTGCGAGTCCGGGGCCATGACCCGGTCAACAACGTGGAAAAGGCTTAAACG
>JANKMV010000078.1:0-6468 GCA_024650095.1 Bacillota bacterium
GTAACTCCCTAGTCTCTATTATAGCGTTATTTATATTTGATTACTATATGTACCATTACCGCACGCCGAAAAACTTCACCTATTGAATGTTTTACTACTTGCCTATAATGTACTGGTAGCTGAGCGGAGGATGACTACATATTCTTCTAGAACTACGTTCATCTCCATTATATTCTTTGCATGGTAAGAACCCACATACCTAAAATGCCAAGGTTCAAAAATAACGCCAGTAATTTCGTATTTGCCTTCAGGATAGCGAAGAATAAAACCATAATCCGCTCCGTTTTTTAGTAGCCATTCATACTCTTTCGTTTCCTTAAAGCTATTTGTTACACCGTTGAAGTCAATGGCAAGACCTAAATTGTGTTCACTCATTCCGGGTCGTGCAACAATCGTCGCTGCACATGCTTCTGCTTCAAGGGAAGATAATCCTTTGGACTTGTATTCATTAACCTTTCGCTCATACAATTCCTTTTGCTTTTCGATACTTCGATAACCAGAAGATAACCACAGCGTAACACCCTCACTTTCTGCCGCTTGAAGCATTTCCGCCAGTTCACTGACGATGCGTTCATCAACTTGCGTACCAGCAACGGTTGCTAATTTCGGTTTATAATCGTGCGGCAGTGCCTGATACTGTTTTACAAGACGTAATTGCCAATCACTTTGCGGCGAATTTGGATCTACATCGGCGATGGGGGGCAGAGCCGGAACATCGCTCGTAGTATCAATTTGGGTATCCACAGCTTGTTTGTAGCTATTGTACAACTGTGATGTGGACACAAACGTATACACATTGGCTACAGTTATGGCAATCAATAGTATTCCCCGCATAACCTTCATTTTCGTGTCTTTTCTTTCACTGAGCGTTTCCTTTATTCTATTCATGAGTGATGCATACCTCCAAGGTAAATCATGCTAGATGTTGAGGTGACTATTTTTTACATTTTATCACAACTATCTACCTGATTACAAAGTACGCACTGTAAATGTTTCACACATCAACAAGATAAATTAACTATTAGCACTTTTAGCAGACCCCAGAATTGATTTTATCGTTGTCCATCCCTCTGCCAATTCTGTCTGGTCATAGGGCTCATAGCTCCGAGTTAAACTTACAGTGATCGCCGCACTAGCGAAGAAAAGAACGCCACCTTGAGGAGTCATCATAATAAAGTCTACCACCCCATGGACAACAATGAGAGCCTGTATCGCCGCAATAAGGGGGACAAGCTTTACATTATTCTTATATAGTAAATAAATGCTTTTAAACAAATAGACCTTAATCCATAAATATATACTTAACCCGACTGTTCCAAACATAGTCAAAAATGTAAACCATGTATTATGGGCGTGAATTTTATTCATTTGATCTAAAATGCCAAAAATGCCCCAGCCAGTGATGGGTTTTTGCACAAACAATGTTAACGCATTTATCCAAATTGGAAAACGACTGTTTAAGGGATGATCTAAATTAATTTCTGGTGATAACAAGGCTAGCACAATGACAATAAAAAACGTAGATAATAATACCGCCCGACTAAACTTATTCTTTGTTAAGAGCGCATATACGAGGATGGCAACTTCAAGCCCTATTGTTGCGCCTCTTGAGCCAGTATAGACGAGTGCAACCGTAAAAACAGCTAAAATCAAAGTATAGTATATTCTTTCATGATACTGATTACGTTCAAAGAAATATAGAGTAACTATGATCATTACTGCAAACCAACCACCAGCTACATTGGGGTTACCGAAGGTGCTGTAGATCCGATAAACATATTCAATAGGATCATTAAGATAAAAGCTAGCAATCCAAGTTAAATCAAAGTAATAGGATGCTATTTTTTCTACAACACCTAAGACAGCGACAAACAATGAATACTTCCATACCTTATGGATAAATGCCTGAATTGAACTTTCATCAAAAATAATGTGTTGCAAATAGATGCTCAAAAACAAATAAAATAATAGCGCCAGAGAAGCAATTGTCGAGATAAGTGACATGTTGACTATTCCTGATATAAAAGCCCAGATAAAAAGTAAAAATAAACCCATGTTTAATGGATTCAGATAGATAGGTACCTTTCTGTTACTAATAATATATAAAAGGCCTACACCAGGGATAATTGTTAAGTATGGCGATAATATCATTAATATTATAGCTACGTCTAGCATGTACTTCCCACCTAATCATTTGTTTTTGCAATATACCTATTTTATCATAACAAAGATATTTTTCTAGTATTATTAAGAAATGAAAATTTTGTTAAGAGAAAGTGAAGGTAACTGCAGTAATTTTAGTTATAATGGTACCATATCATCTAATTACTAACTTAAGCTGAAGATTAGTATAACAGTTTCTTACGTTTCATTTGAAAAACCAAAATATTTGACTAACACGGGTAATAATGGTAGTAAGAAAAGTATCTGCATTCCTTATGTAACATAAGTGGCTAAAGTGTACATAGGGTCATAGGGAATGAGCGGGTAAACATTTTTATAGTGCAGTTTTAATCGATAGTAAAAATGAATGGAGGAATCATTATAAAGAGGTTGTCGTCTTTACAAGTAAAACATGACCGCATTGCAAGACAGTGAAGGAGTATCTTTCACAAAAAGCTCCTGTTGTAATGCAGTCCGGCTTACTGATGGCATGTGACGTAGAGGAATGATTTATTTGCTCGTAAGTAGTTCCCCTTGGATAATTAATAAATGTTGGGTTAGTAGCCCATGGTTTATTATAACATTAATTTTAAGCCTCCTTATCTACGTTGAAAAGGAGGGATTTTTTTATGTCTACACATGATTATGTATACAGAACGATCTGCACACATAATTGGTGCTGGAAAACACCAGTCCTTCAAGACCCATTCCTCACCAAGGATCTGCTTTGTTTGCCCAATGCCCCGCTAGCGTAAATGTCCCAACCGTCCTATCGATAGTATGGGCCTTTCATTCAAACATTAACGGTCAGCGTCCTGTAGCTGCACGCGTAGCTTCTTTCCCGCGAACAATGCAATCTTCAGAAATCCTTAAGATATTTCACAGCTGGAACTTAACAAACAACGGGTAAAATGTCATTAGTAAAGGATGGTGACCTTTCCCATGCAGCGTCGCAGGTATGCTCGTAAAAAAGAAAATCGCTTCACTCGCTTGATTATGATTGTGAGCATTGGCATCTTGTCAATGTTCATCATGGATTTGGCTTCGTCACAAACTCCGACTCAGCAAAATGAGATAGAGCTTCTGGAAATAGAGCCCACGCAAGCGTTTATTAAACGATCACTAGAACAGCTCAATGACCAATACAGCTTATTACTTGTCAATTCGCACTACCCCAACACTGTAGATGAGGAGGCAATACGGTTGCTTCCTGCGAACAAACATATACCTCTAGCGGCAGGAGACACCATGTTAGAAGAGAAAACATTATTACATGCAAAATTATTCTTTCAGGCCGCCTCAGAAGCAGGTATTTCCAATTTGTTCATCAACAGTGGTTATCGCAGCCGGCACCAGCAGGATCAACTGTATGCTGCAGCCTCTGACAAAAATTACGTAGCGAAACCTGGGCAAAGTGAGCATGAGCTAGGCTTCGCCATGGATTTACAATTGGTAAGAGGTGGCTTTGATTCCAAAGAAGGAGAATGGATTCGCACTCATGCAGCCCAGTATGGTTTTATCTTACGTTATCCGCAAGGAAAGTCTGAGATAACAGGAGTCCCACATGAACCGTGGCACTTTCGCTATGTGGGCCAACCACATGCCACCTATATTACTGCAAAGAGCTTATCTTTGGAAGAATATATTGAAAGATTGCAACCGGGCAAGTATTATCAAGTTAGAGCAAACGGAAAAACATATCTTCTGTATCGGGTGAAAGCGGAGCAAAATAGGATTGAGGTCCCTACAGAAGGTGCCTACCAGGTATCTAGCGATGGTACCGGATACTATATCGTTACCATTCACTGCGATGATTTGTAAAGTGAAGGCGGTGGTCTGATGGAAAAATATAAGATATTGGTCTGTGATGACGATCAAGAAATTGTTGCAGCCATCAAAATTTATCTGACACAAGAAGGCTATGAAGTGCTTGTAGCTTATAATGGTAACGAAGCATTGCAGCAAGTTACACAGCAGTCGCTTGATTTAATTATCATGGACATTATGATGCCCGAATTGGATGGAATCCGGGCTACTGTAAAGATACGTGAAGATAAAAATGTACCCATCATCATGTTAAGCGCAAAAAGTGAAGATACAGATAAAATATTAGGATTAACGATGGGGGCAGATGATTATGTCACCAAGCCCTTTAATCCCATGGAACTGATTGCCCGGGTGAAAGCACAATTGCGGAGGTATTCAACGTTAGGCAGTAAGGAAATTAAGGAAAATGTCTATCGTTCAGGTGGGCTCATGCTCGATGACCAGCAGAAACTCGTAACAGTTGACGAGCAACCAGTCAACTTGACACCTATCGAGTATAATATTCTCAAATTACTACTTGTCAATAAAGGCATGGTTTTCTCCACCGATCAAATCTATGAAAAGGTATGGCTGGAACCTCCCGTTGCTTCTGATAATTTGGTCTCTGTGCATATTCGACATCTGCGCGAAAAAATTGAAGTTGAACCCAAAAGCCCCCTCTATATTAAGGTTGTCTGGGGGCTCGGCTACAAGATGGAGAGGATAAGTACATGAAGAAGCAAAAATATAATTTGGCAACAAAAATTACCGCATTTCTCTCACTCTACGTTAGTGGTTGTGTGATGTTGGTTACTGCATATATCGTCCTGGCAGGTCCTCGGATTCATGAGATTGTGGTTAAGGACTGGTGGCCTTTTCGTTGGTTTTTATACACATCAGTCTATATGTTGCCACTTTCCGTCGTTGTCAGCATCCTACTCTTTGCTTTTCTTCTCATGAGTGCTGGTGTTAGAAAAGACGATGAGCAGGTTGAGCTACATGGTGCAGACCGAATTTATGCAGACGTGTTGACAGTTCTCTGTGCAGTTCTTTTATTTTTCGGCATATTATTCCTTTTGCAAATGCCGCGACAGAATGTTGGCTCAGGTGTATTTACACAATACGGGATAAACTCCAGCAGTAGTTTTGTACTTTGGTTTGGCATGCTCCTCTTCTATATCTACACTGTTTTCATGTTCTGGTGCCTTAGCATTACAAAACGCTTGCGCACGCATACACTCCTGACAAATACCGTAAGCTATCAACTACTTCGCTTTCTCTGGGAACTTTTGCGACAACTAGGTGCTGTTTATCAAACGGGTATTGCTGTGATCATTTTTGGCATAATCAATTTGCTGCTTATTTTTAGGCTACACGGTGGCTTCTTTTTCATCATTTTTGTTACATTTAATCTATCTGTTTTTATGTTCATGCTCTACCTGGCACTGCAGTTAAGCAAAATTAAGCAGAGCACACAAGAAATAGCAGCAGGTCACTTGGAGGTAAACATGGACAGTAGCCAGTTTATCCTGGGCTTTAAAGACGTCGTGATCTCTCTTAACACGATTAGCGCGGGACTGCAAAAGGCATTAGATGGAAAAATGCGTAGTGAACGCTTAAAAACCGAGTTAATAACCAATGTGTCCCATGACATTAAAACACCGTTAACCTCCATTATTAACTATGTTGATCTATTGAAGAAGGAAGAAATGAACAATGAACAAGCGCATCAGTATCTCCAAGTACTTGAACAAAAATCACACCGTCTAAAGGATCTTATTGAAGATTTAATGGAAGCATCCAAAGCCAGCACAGGTAATATTGCTGTCGAATTAACAGAAATCCATGTGCATGAACTGCTTAAACAAATTACAGGTGAATATGATGAACGCTTACGTGAGAGTGGATTAGAAGTGGTGCAGTCGCTACCCCAAGGAAGAGTTATCATTCAGGCGGATCGACGTCATATGAGCCGACTATTGGAAAATATCTTTTCGAATATCAAAAAATATGCCCTGCCCCGCACGCGCGTTTATCTCGATCTGACAACGGACCAAGTTTCGATGAGCCTAACGATTAAAAATATCTCTGCGGAAGGGTTAAACATTTCGCCAGAAGATTTAATGGCACGCTTTGTACGTGGGGATACGTCTCGCCACACAGAGGGAAGCGGTCTAGGTTTATCCATCGCAAAAAGTTTAACGGAAATACAGGGAGGGACTTTCGCTATACAGATTGTTGGGGATTTATTTGCGGTAAAACTTGACTTCCCCCTCTATGCCACGAAAGAATCTTAAATACGAGTGCGGTAAGACCTGCTCTCTGCTTAATCAATGGAGTTATCGCTATACAACATTGTCGTCCCCATGGCTGTGTTGGATCATACCAAAATTCAGTTAAGGGAATAACCAGTCTTGGGAACATCAGGATGATCCACTACATCTACCCTGAGCCACAAGGGAGTAGCCCCCTCACACAGAACAAAACATTCTAAAAACA
>JANKMV010000078.1:6478-8209 GCA_024650095.1 Bacillota bacterium
CATAAGGGGAGACCAACCCATTCCACAAAAATAGCCGATGAAGACCGCATCACGGTGGCGGTTTTCATCGGCTATAATTTTATTCAAGCTATGGCATTAATACTGACCGTATTTTTCGACGGCTTCATAAACAGCTTGGATGTTTTCAATGGGCGTATTACGCGGCAAGTTGCCCACATTGGTACCAAGAATGAAACCACCACCCGGCATCATATCGCCCAACAACTCCTTGATGTACTCGTCGATATTCGCAGGATTGCTACTCATGATCACGTTGACATCAATACCACCCGAAATACAGGTATGACCCTGCAGTACCTTTTTCGCTTTACGTACATCTGTTTTATCAAAAGCGGCTGTACCCCATCCGACAGGCAATTCTAACATTGTATCCAGATGTGCATCATGCCAGCCTTCACAGAATAAGCGTGATTTCATCCCTTCGTCAGCTAGACGTAAAATATACGCTTTTAGTGTTGGCCAGTAAAACTCCTTATACAGCTTCGGAGAGAGGTACTCATTCAAATGCAGTGGGAAGCTAGCAGTAGCCGCACCGGTAGCTTTGCCCTGTAAGGTTAGCTTTAATAAAACTTCCAGGATCGATTCGGCAGCCGCTTTCACTTTATCCGGGTGCTTGCGAAGATCAAGCACCACATTGGGGATATCGCGCAAATGGTCACCAATATAATCTAGTGGCGCAAACGCAAAGGACGCGCCGCCACCGAGTGGATAGCCTAATTCCGCCACCGCCTGCATCGTTTTTCTCATTTCAGCGCCCTGCCTAGCTTTCTCCATCCCTAAACGTGCCATGGCTGCCAGCGCGGTCGGTGAACCTAAATCTGCTAAACTTCCGGTAATCCGAGGCAAGATTTTCTCATAGCTGAATTTTACCGGATCGGCAATTAATTCATCATACTCTTCCGACGTCATATTGCATCCACCAATAAACTGCTGGCTACTAAACTCATCAACCTCTCTACCAGGGAAACGTGCGAATTTCATCTTTAGGATATCGTTCATGGGACCATTAACCATAAAGAAGTTATTGGCTAAATCCGGGAAATCCACAAAGGCTACGGACATCGTCAGATTATCTAAACCACCAACGCCCGCTCTTGGGGTATCACAAGGAAAATCTGTAAGCCATTTCAGGACAGCCTGACGATTTTTTTCAAAATCAAAATTGTACTCATAACTGTTGATTCCAGCATAGGCTGCCACCACATCGCCGCCTAAACCTGTAAATGGAACGCGGTCTGGCTCTTTTAATTCCAGAACTGCCTTCATTCTAGCCGCACGTTCAGCTGCTAATTTTTTCGCTTCAGGACTGATCATTTCTTTCACCCCTTATCCTAATAGTTCTTTGGTTACGCGAGTGCCGCGAGCGGCATCGTCTGCCCAGGCATCTGCGCCGACAAAATCCTTGACCGCTTCACTAACGCGACCTCCACCAATAATAATTTTCACTTGATCGCGCAACCCTGCTTCTTTAATCACTTCAATGGTCTGTTTCATGGAATCCACACCCAGTGTAATCAGACAGCACATGCCCACTACATCCGGTTGGTACTCCTTGATCGCCTCTACAAACTTGGCATGGGGCACATCAATACCAATATCAATCACCTTAATGCCTGACGCTTCAGCCATCACCCTGTAGATATCCTTACCAATGGTGTGCACATCGCCCTGCACAGTTCCTAAAACCATGGTACCCAACTGACTGACATC
>JANKMV010000079.1 GCA_024650095.1 Bacillota bacterium
GGCCGCCTGAGTTCTCGTCTTAACGTTTAATTTTTGTAATATATTGGCGACATGAGTTTTGACAGTTTTTTCACTGACTATTAATTTTGCCGCGATCTCTTTGTTAGCTAAGCCCTGTGCCAGAAGGGCAAAAACATCCAATTCTCGTTGTGTTAACGTTGTCAGGGGATCATAGCCTGTCTGGGTAGAGGGACTAACCGATTGCTCACTACGAGTGAATGTCATGGGCGTAATTCCTCTGCCTAAGTAAGTACCACCCTCTGCAACTGCACGAATGGCGGTGGCAAGTTCATCAGGGGGCGCATCCTTAAGGCAATAGCCTGCTGCCCCGGCTTGCAATGCCTGGTAAATCGCGTCCTCACTTCCGAAACTTGTTAGAATCAAGATTCGCAGTTTGGGGTGTTGCATAAGTAACGCTTCTGTGGTTGAAATGCCATCTAATCCAGTCATTTTTAAATCCATCAGCACCACATCGGTTGCTGTTTTATCTAGCAACTGGAGTGCATGCTCCCCACTATCTGCTTCCCCCACAAGTTCAAAGTCCTGTAAACTGCTGATGAAAAATTTAACACCCTGACGAAAAAACGGATGATCATCAACAATAACGAGTTTAATGGGATTTTTCATTATCCTCCCCCTTAAGACCATAGTAAGGCTATTTTAAGGCAAGTATACCATAAATACTGTCAGAAAACATGACGCTTTAGCTTGTGCATGCCTCAAATGTTAACAAATCATACCTAAATTAAAATAATCTTACTAAAAGTTTGCTTTCCTACGGGTTATGTGTTATTCTATGTACGTATTAAAAAGATGTAAACGAACAAACGATTTGAATTGCCTTACATAGGCAAGAAAGCAGTTTGACGTCCCAACCTCTTTTTGATAAATATAACACATATTTTTAGGAGGCTTCATTTTGAAAGGTAAAGTTAAATGGTTTAATGCAGAAAAAGGTTTCGGTTTCATCGAGAAAGAAGAAGGCGGAGATGTATTCGTACATTTTTCGGCTATTCAAAGTCAAGGTTTCAAGTCTTTAGAAGAGGGTCAAGATGTTGAATTTGATGTAGTAGAAGGTAACCGTGGCCAGCAAGCGGCCAACGTCGTACGCTTATAAAATTCAACCAAAAAGAGCATTTCCTCATGAGGAAATGCTCTTTTTCTCATTCCAGATAAATGGTACATAACTACTTTTGTCTTTAGAGCAGGGTATCCCTTTCAGTGGCGCTGATACATGTTGTGTGAGATTCTACCTGCCCAGTAGAGCCGAATGAGGGCTCCTTTTTTTTCCATAGAGGCAAAATATGATATAATGACATTACTATGTGATCATTTTCGAGGAGGGTTACCCGTGAAATTTGTTGTGGCAACAGATGTGTTTGTGACTCTAGATGTTTGCTTTGGCGTAGTAGTGGCAAGGGGGATAAACAATCAGCACGACAAGCAAGAAATCGCCCAGTTGTTGGAGGCAAGCTGCCAAGCGATAGAAAATAGATTTGCTGAGAGCAAGGTAAAGGAGGCGCCTGAAATTGCGCCATACCGCGAGGCCTTTACCACCTTGGGAGTAAACCCCAATAAGTTTCCCAGTTCAATTGAAGCCATGGCATCGCGCATTGCGAAGAAAAAAGGCTTTCCCAACATTAATCCAGTTGTCGATTTAGGGAATGCAATCTCCCTAAAATACTTATTGCCCCTTGGTGCACATGATCTAGACCAGGCTACGGGCACCATTGCCGTTCGCTATGCCAATGAAGGGGATCGCTTTGTACCCTTTGGCCAAGGAGAAGAAGAGCTTGTACCCGCGGGTGAATTAATCTATTCTGTGGGCGAAAATGTGAAGACCAGACGTTGGATTTGGCGGCAAAGTGAATATGGTAAAGTCACCGCAGATAGCCAAAACATCTTTTTCCCCATTGATGGCTTTAGCAATATAAATCAAGCAGCTGTACTACGTGCTCGCGATGAGTTAGCTGATCTTTTACAGCGAAATTTTGCATGCACCATCTGCACAGGCTTTCTTGATCAAGACCACCCAGAATTTTCTTGGTCGTAATCTGTATGTATGGTCGACAGGTAATGCAGATTCCCGTATACTACTCTAGATTTCTTGTTACATGATAAAAGTGGAGGTGCATTCATGCATCAAGTTTATGATGTCGCCATTATTGGTGGAGGTCCGTCTGCAATTTTTGCGGCGTATGAATTGGTAACGAACAATCCCACTATCCATGTCGCCATTCTTGAAGCAGGTGACGATATTTATACACGCACATGCCCCATCTCAGAGAAAAAAGTGGATCACTGTATCAACTGTAAGACCTGTGGTGTTATGCGCGGATTTGGTGGTGCAGGCGCTTTTTCGGATGGAAAATACAATTTTACCGCTGAATTTGGTGGCTGGCTAAATGATTATCTAGCAGAGGATGAAGTACTAGAACTCATAAATTATGTCGACCGAATTAATTTATCGTATGGCGCTCCCGAGGAAAGTTATAGTACCGCCGGTAGCAATTTGGGTAAGCAGGCCATCGCGCATGATTTGCATCTCTTAGATGCCAAGGTTCGCCACTTAGGCACTGAAAATAATCTCATGATCCTTCGTAAACTCTATGAGTTTCTAAAGGTGCACTGCGACGTTTTCTGCAATACACTTGTAGCCGATATTTCGCAAACAGATAGTGGCTTTTCCTTAGAAATTAGCGGTCAGGGAACGGTTGCATGCTCTTATCTCATTGCAGCGCCGGGGCGGGCAGGTTCCGAGTGGTTTTCTCATCAATGTAAGAAGCTAGATTTACCTCTATTTAACAACCAGGTGGACGTCGGCGTACGTGTGGAAATTCCAGCCGTTGTCTTTGCCCACATTACCGATGAAGTATATGAGGCAAAATTATTATATCGCACAAAACAGTATGGCGATTTAGTACGGACATTCTGCATGAATCCCAAAGGCTATGTGGTTGCAGAAAATACAGATGGTATTGTCACTGTAAATGGCCATAGCTATCGAGAAGAAAAATACCATAGCAAAAATACCAACTTTGCTCTCTTGGTGAGTAATCGCTTTACGGAACCCTTCAACGAACCACATCAGTATGGCAAGCGGATAGCCTCCTTTTCCAACTTGCTGTCCGGCGGTGTACTCTTACAGCGTTTTGGAGATTTGGTTAAAGGGCGCAGAACCAACGCCCACCGTTTGGCTCAGAGTTTTACGAGACCAACGCTCCAGGCGACACCGGGTGATTTAAGCTTGGTTCTACCCAAGCGGCATTTAGATAATATTATTGAGATGATCTATGCTCTAGATAAGATTGCACCAGGAATGGCTAATAATGATACACTGCTTTATGGAGTGGAAGTTAAGTTTTATAGCTCTCGCCTCAAGTTGACAAAAAAGCTAGAGACAGAAATACCTAATATGTTTGCCATTGGCGATGGTGCCGGCATTACACGGGGTTTATCACAAGCAAGCGGCAGCGGCGTCCATGTGGCGCGAGTGATTGGCCAGCGCTTTCAGGAATAAGCAGGCAGGAACATAATGCACACAAACAGAATGTAAAAAAGAAAAGGCAAAGACGGTGATGTAATGCACAACATAAATAAAGTGGCTCTTGTTGGCTTGGGTGCCATCGGCTGTGCCTATGCCAGTCGTATTATGGATACGGATCCAAAGCTACTCCATGTGGTGGCTTCAGAGAAACGAGCACAACGCTGGGCGCAAGGTATTCAAGTCAATGGTCACCCATACTTCTTTCCCCTTGTGAGCCCTCTTGGACCACCTGAGCCCATGGATATCGTCTTTGTGGCAGTGAAGTACCATCAACTACCACAAGCCATCGAGGACATGAGGCGATTTGTTGGTCCACAAACCATTATTCTTTCGCTGTTAAATGGTATTTCCAGTGAGGAAATAATTGCGCAAGAGTACGGTTGGGAGCATCTGCTCTATGGATTGTGTGTTGGTATCGATGCAGTTCGGGAAAATGGTGTTGTGGAGTTTTCACATACAGGCAAAGTGATGTTTGGGGAAAAAACAAATGAAGTACCCTCAGCCCGAGTGGAGCGGGTGCAACGCTTCTTTGCACGATGCAATATTTCCTATGAAGTTCCCACGGATATGATTCGTGCTCTCTGGTGGAAGTTCATGATTAATGTGGGTATTAACCAAATGTCCGGGGTGCTACGGGCTCCTTACGGCGCTTTCCAGCAAATACCTGAGGCAACAGATTTAATGAAAGCCGCCATGCGCGAGGTAATTTTGCTCTCGCAGCGAGCGAGAATCGGTTTAAAGGAAGACGATATCGAAGCATTCATTCACTTTCTTCATACTCTCTCTCCAGAAGGGAAGACCTCCATGCTACAAGATGTGGAAGCGGGCCGTAAAACGGAAGTAGAAATGTTTGCTGGGGATGTATGCCGTTTAGGTCAAGAGTACCAACTGCCGACACCGGTCAATGAAATGCTCCTGCAAATGATTCATGCCATGGAAAAGATGTAGCTGCAAGTGGCGCTTTCTACTGAGAGTGCCGCCTTTTTATTTACACTGCAAAAGGTAAAATCGCTCGCAAAACAGCAAGCTGTCTAAGGTAGACAGTATTGAAAAGCGCCGTTAAGGGAACTGAATTAAAGCGCTTTTCTTATACTGGATTAAAACGCTTGCAAATAGCAAGCTGTCTAAGGTAGCCAGTATTGAAAAGTGCTATAAGGGAACTGAATAAGAGCGCTTTTCTTATACTGAATTAAAACGCTTGCAAATAGCAAGCTGTCTAATGTAATCAGTATTGAAAAGCGCTATAAGGGAACTGAATAAGAGCGCTTTTCTTATATCATTTGTATGAATTTTTGTGGTATACCTAGCCTTTACCTTCCGTTTGTGGTATAAGTTAACAAGGAGAATTTTGTGTCAATCGACATGTAAGGAGAGGATTAAATGAAATATGTAGTTGTTCTGGGGGACGGTATGGCGGATTATCCACTAGATGCACTGGGGGGCAGAACACCACTGCAAGTCGCAGCTAAGCCGCATATAGATGCTTTGGCAAAAAAGAGTCTCTTAGGCTTGGTTAAAACAGTTCCATCCGGACTCGCCCCAGGCAGTGATACCGCAAATTTAGCAGTGCTCGGGTACGATCCTCTCATTTATTACAATGGTCGCTCTCCTTTTGAAGCCATCAGCATGGGTGTTCCTTTGCAGCAAGGGGATATTACCTTTCGTTGTAATTTTGTTACTCTTTCGGTGGAAGATAACTATGAAGATCGTGTTATGTTAGACCATAGTGCGGATGAAATATCTTCAACAGAGGCGCGTTTGTTGCTGGCAGATATAGATAAAGAGCTACAAACAGAAAAGATGCACTTTTTCCCTGGCGTTAGCTATCGCCACTTGCTGGTTTGGCAAGGTGCGCCTACAGAATGGACTCTCACTCCACCTCACGACATTTTAGCACGCCCCATCGGGGACTATTTACCTAAGGGCCCGTTGGGTGCCCATATGCTAGCGCTGATGGAGAAAAGTGCAGCTATTTTAGCAGACCACCCTGTAAACGTGGAGCGTGTGGCGAAAGGATTACGACCCGCTAATTCCATCTGGATCTGGGGTGAAGGACAAAAGCCGCAGCTACCGTCCTTTGCCAAAAAATATGGCGTACGTGGTGCCGTGATTTCTGCGGTTGATCTCATTAAAGGTCTTGGTCTTGCTGCAGATCTTGAAGTTATTTACGTTGAGGGGGCCACGGGCAATTTGCAAACCAATTTTCGTGGCAAAGCCAACGCCGCCCTGGTCGCACTGCAGCAAGGGATGGATTTTGTTTACATCCATGTGGAGGCCCCCGATGAATGTGGACATAGGCAGGAAATGGAAAATAAAATTAAAGCCATTGAACTGATAGATCAGCAGGTTGTAGCGGAATTACTCTCCGGCTTGGATGCCACAGGAGAAGACTATAGAATGATGATTTTACCAGATCACGCTACCCCACTAGCCTTACGGACACATACATCAGACCCCGTACCGTTCCTAATTTATGACAGCACTGCACCGCTACAAGGACAAACGCATTGTTACGATGAAGGATCTGCCAAGGATGCAGGCCTTATGGTCGGGGAAGGCTACACATTAATGGATCTATTTTTTGCAGCCTCAGTGGGAGGAAAATAAAGATGGAGCAACTAATGTATCAAAGCACCCGCGGTGATGACCAGGTAGTCTCTGCTTCGGAAGCCATTCTACGTGGCATTGCCTCAGATGGTGGCCTCTATGTACCAACTGTAATTCCACGCCTTACCACACCGCTGACTGCATTGGCTCATTTAGACTACCAAGCGTTAGCACTACAAATTATGAGTCTTTATCTTACTGACTATACGGAGGATGAGTTGCGTAATGCTATTATGCAGGCATATGATCATACCTTCACCACGCCAGCCATTGCACCGCTGGTGCCACAGGGAGATGTCCATTTTTTAGAACTCTTCCACGGGCCCACCCTTGCCTTTAAAGATATGGCTCTCTCCATCCTGCCTCACTTGTTAATTGTAGCTGCCGAAAAACAGGGCTTAACGCAAGAGGTAGTCATTCTTACTGCTACCTCTGGTGATACGGGAAAGGCTGCGCTCGAAGGCTTTGCCAATGTGCCTGGTACAAAAATCATTGTATTTTTCCCCGAACATGGCGTAAGCCCTGTGCAAAAACGACAAATGGTTACGCAAGCAGGGGAGAATACACATGTAATTGGTATAGAAGGAAACTTTGATGATGCACAAAATGGTGTGAAAGCCATGTTTACCGATGAGTCCTTGCGCACGTCTCTCAAGCAAGCGGGCTATATTTTTTCATCGGCCAACTCCATTAATATTGGACGCTTAGTGCCGCAAATTGTCTACTATTATTATGCCTACCTGCAGCTAGTGAACCAAGGTGTAATTAGCGCAGGGCAAGATGTGAACTTTGCCGTTCCCACGGGCAACTTCGGTAATATCCTGGCTGCGTACTACGCTCGTTGTATGGGATTGCCCATCGGAAAGCTGATCTGTGCTTCTAACACCAATAAGGTCCTCTTTGACTTTTTAACAACGGGTATCTATGATCGCAAACGGGAATTTGTGGTAACCATGTCGCCTTCCATGGACATTCTTATTTCCAGTAACCTCGAACGGCTACTCTACCACGCCAGCGGTCAAAACGCTCACTGGGTAAGGGCACAAATGCAAGAACTGACAGCCAGTGGTCACTATCAGATCCCGCAAACAGTGAAAACAAAGCTAGCTCCTTTTGTGGGCGGGTATGCTTCGGAAGAAGAAACAGCGCTGGCCATAAACCAACTGTATCAAGAAAGAGGCTACTTGATGGACCCGCACACAGCCGTTGCTTTTGTAGTTCTACAAAAGTATCGTCAGGCATCAGGGGATACGACACCCACCGTTGTGATTTCCACCGCCAGCGCTTCTAAATTTGCCAAGGACGTGCTGTCGGCCATCGACCCAAAATATAAAGACTATGATGATTTTGCCCTCCTTGCTAAGCTGGGGCAGCTTTCTTCGCAACCTATCCCCATGGCGGTGCAAGAGTTGGAGCAGCGGACAATTTTACACAAAAAAGTGTGCCAAAAGGATGAAATGCGGCTAATGGTAGAAAATATTCTTGGGTTGTAATGTGAGCGGGAGGAGACCATAGTGAATCAACAATTTGGAGATTTTATGTATCAGCGACCAGACTTATCTGTGCTTAAGGACGAGTTGCGTCATTTAACAAAACGCTTTGCCGCCGCCTCGTCGGCAGCAGTGCAAGGTGAGTTGCTACACGAGATTAACCAGCAACGCAATGAGTTTGCATCCATGGCGTCTCTTGCTCATATTCGTCATACAATTAACACCAAGGATCCATATTACGCCGCAGAACAAGATTATTTTGATGAAGTGGAGCCGCTTTACAATGAACTGAATACAGAATACTACCGTACCCTGGTTTCTTCTTCCTTTAAAAAAGAACTGTCTTTACGTTTTGGACAGCAGCTCTTCTCCATTGCGGAAATGACGTTACAAACCTTTTCTCCAGCGGTGATCGCAGAACTGCAGCAAGAGAACAAACTCGTTAGCCGCTACAAGCAGCTCCTAGCTTCTGCCTCCATTCCCTTTGCTGGGGCGGAGCGAAACCTATCTCAATTGGTTCCCTACCAGCAATCAGTCGATCGTGGTACACGGCAGG
>JANKMV010000007.1 GCA_024650095.1 Bacillota bacterium
CCCCGTATGTAAGGGATAATATTTAACCGGGAGGAAGTAAAATGACGGATTATTATATTAAAACTAAACGAGCATTTACTATTATTCGTACGTATGGATGGTTGCTTACTGTACTAATCGCTATTGGAGGCTTGTGGCAGCCTAAATTGGGTCTGCTGGTTATATTAATTATGGCAGGATTAACAGTGACGGCATTTTTTACGGGTCGCTACTGGTGTGGAAATTTTTGTCCCCATGGTAGTTTATTCGATGTTATTTTGATGCCACTAAGTAAAAACAGGAAAATATCAAAACTATTAAAATCCAAAGTGATGATCGGTGGCTTTTTCTTATTTTTTATGTTTAATTTTTCGAAAAAGGTTTTCAATGTGGCAAAGCTTTGGGGAAGCATGGCATTTCTAGATCGGCTAGGGTTTGTATTTGTGACTACGTATTTGATGGTTTTGGTTGTAGGGGGAGTATTGGCCCTGTTTGTCAATGCGAGAACGTGGTGCCAGTTTTGCCCTATGGGCAGTATACAGAAGATGTCGTACAGCTTGGGTAAGCTGTTGGGCGTAACAAAAAGAACTGATCGTAAAGTGACCATCGCCAGCCAGGCTCAGTGCCATACCTGTGGTAAGTGTGCTCGAGTATGTCCGTTCCAATTAACGCCGTACCTTGAATTTACAGATAAAAACCAGTTTGATAACGTCAACTGCATTAAATGTTCTACCTGCGTAGAAAATTGCCCCGCTGGCATTTTATCCATCGCCACGGAGCGAGATGCCCTTGCCTTGAAAGAAAGTACTTCTCTTGAGGGGTATGAAAATCGTCAAGCAATCCAAGCTCAAATTACTGAGATTATCGATCTTAACAAGGATACAAAAGAGTATACGTTTACCTTTATCTCGCCCCAGAAGGTTGCATATCGGGCAGGTCAATTTATCCTACTCAAAATTGAAGATGAGCCCAAAAGTTATCGCGCCTATTCCATTTCGACCTATAATGACGATGGTAGTAAAGTCAGCGTCATCGTTAAAAAGGTTGATCAGGGATATGGAACCGACATTATCTTCACGCGCTTTACGGTGGGAGATATGGTCGAGCTTGAAGGTCCCATGGGTGAGGAACTTGTACCAGATCGGGAGGTAGAAAAGATTCTGTTTATCGGTAATGGCATCGGCATCACGCCCTTTGTTGGTCTTGCCAAAGACGTTTTACTCAATCAACCTGTAGCAAGCCAAGTAAAGCTTCTTTCGGGCCAACGATTTGAGGAAGATTTCTTATATGATGACTACTTTAGACAGTTAGATGATCAATATGAGCAGTTTGAATACATTTCCGTAGCATCCCGTGTTAAAAGCGATAAGTACCACAAGGGACATGTAACGGATGTACTAAAAGAGATGGATGTTGAGGGTTACAAAGTATATATGTGTGGGACAAAGAATATGATTATTGATAGTTATAATATTCTCATTGGCAAAGGAGTGAGAAAGGAAGATATTTTCTATGAAGGGGAAGAAAGAATTAAAGAAATAGCATGAGTCCAATGGGGGTCTACCATGGCTAGTATTAGCATGGTAGGCCTCATTAGGTTATTACGTACATAATATTTTAAAGGCTAGCCGTTCACTCAAGCAGATGCAATAGTGTGTACAGATATAGTAAGAGTGATGTAATGTGAGTTCATTTTACCATTGACTAACGGTTAGTCAATGGTAAAATGAAGATATACTGGGAGAGCAGGGTGGTATAGAGATGGCTTTTGTGCAGCTAAAGGACGTAACGAAAAAGTATCAGATGGGGGAAGTTACCATTACCGCGGTAGACGGTGTCGATTTTGCCATAGAAAAAGGAGATTTTGCAGTGGTCGTGGGGGCCTCCGGTGCAGGTAAAACAACGGTGCTCAATCTTTTAGGCGGTATGGATAAGCTCGATGGTGGCAGTATAGAGATCGATGGACGAGAGATTTCACATTATAGTGCCAAACAGCTCACTGAATATCGACGTTTCGATATTGGTTTTGTCTTTCAGTTTTATAACTTAATTCAAACATTAACGGCAAAAGAAAATGTGGAACTTGCCTCGCAGATTTCAAGAAGTCCTCTAGACGTGGAGGGTGTTTTGGAGATGGTGGGGCTGAAGGATAGAATGAATAACTTTCCTTCTCAACTATCAGGAGGAGAGCAACAGCGGGTGGCCATTGCTAGAGCCCTGGCCAAGAACCCCAAGTTGCTTCTTTGTGATGAACCCACCGGAGCGCTGGACTATCAAACGGGGAAAGCAATTTTGCAACTGCTGCAGGATACATCGCGGGAACGAAATATGACCGTGATTATTATCACCCATAATACCGCAATCCAAGCCATCGCAAATAAAATTATTAAAATGAAAAACGGTAAGGTCGCGGAGTTTATCATCAATGAAAATCCACAGCCTGTAGAAAGGATTGAGTGGTAATGGTGAAAACTTCCTTTAACAGGGACCTAATCCGCTCCATTATAAAAAGCCGTAGCCGTTTTTTTTCCGTTATGGCCATTATCTTCTTAGGTGTGTGTTTCTTTGCCGGCATCAATGCCACGGAGCCGGATATGCTTCTTTCCGCGGATAAATATTATAAAGAGCAGCGACTCTCTGATTTCCGCATCTTTTCCCCGTTGGGGTTTAAGGATGAAGATTTTGCTGGCTTACATAATATTAGTGATGTGAAAACCGTACAAAAGGGATACTACAAAGATCTCTTTTTTACAACACCCGTTGGCACTACCTCCATTGTGAAGCTGATGAGCTTGCAACCAGGCAATTCTGCAGAAAAGAATGGCATCAATATTCCTTATCTTACGGAGGGGCGTTTGCCTAAAGCGAGTGGGGAAGTGTTGCTGCTGAGGGGTAACGGAGTACCTCAAGAGCTAGAAATCGGCTCCACTGTCTCTGTCACACTGCCCAATGATGAAGAGATCCAAGATTATCTTATAACCACAGAGCTCACCGTGGTGGGTTTTATGAAGTCACCTTTGTATATTACCTTTGAGCGTGGACAAACAAATATTGGCGATGGTTCCATCGCATATATTGCCTATATATTAGAGGATGATTTTACCCTAGAATCGTATAATGAAGCCTACGTGCGACTACAGGATACAGATCAGTACATGTCGTACTCCGTGCAATACAATGAAATGACGTTGACTGCAAAGAACGCCATTGAGGCTTTAGGTAAAAAAGCCATGTCCCGGGAAACCGGTGCCCTTCGCAAGGAGCTTGAGGAGGGGAAAGATACATTTCTTGAAAGTAAGGCTGAGGCAGAAGAGGAACTTGCCGCTGCCGAAGAGCAATTGCAGCAGGCAGAGCAGGCCATCGTTGCTGGTGAGGCCCAACTGACTGAGAATGAAATCCGCCATAGTCGAGAGCTAGAAGCGGGCAGGAAGAAGATCAGCAGGGGCAAGGAAGAACTGGCGCTCGGTAAATTGGCATATTATGACGGCTATGCCTTGTGGCTAGAAGGTTATAGTCGTTACCAGGATGGTAGAGATGAACTGCATGAGGCAAAAGTTGCATTAGATGAGGGCAGGATCAAGTTGGAAGCAGGGGAATATGAACTTGAGGCCGCACGTAGCCAACTTGAGGATTCGCAAAATCAGTTGACACTCTTGGATAATATCATATTACTTCTTCGTGAAATAGAAGGCACTCTGCCTCAAGCAGACCCAAATTTGAATGAAGAATATCAAGAGCTCCTGCAAACGAGTAGGGAAATCTATCCGGAGTTTGCTGATGGCTTACAGTCCATAGTAGGTGTTAGTCACAACTATGTAACAGAATTGCGAACTACCCTACGTTTTGCCATTGCTGAACTTGAATTAATGTATGATCACGGTCAACTGCAGTACGCAGAGGGCCAAAAGCAACTTATAGCTGGAGAAAAAGCGTTGGTCGAAAACAGAATGCTTTATGAAAATGGGTTACTAGTATATCAAGCAAGCATGCAGGAGCTAGCGGTGGCCAAAGATGATATAGACAAAGCCAAGGTTGAGCTTGACGCTGCTCGTGTGAAGATTGAAGAAAATGTAGAGCAGTTGGAACAAGCAGAACAAGATATCGCAGCGGCTGAAGCGAAGCTTGCAGCATCGCTTGATGAGGGTTTTCAGGAGTTACAAGTGGCAAGAGATAAACTGGATAAAGGCTGGGCAACCTTCCTTGAGGAGAAAGAAGACGCTTTGGCAAAAATTGACGAAGCGGAAGAGGAAATCACTGAAGCAGAACGGCAGTTGCTTGAGCTTCCTACTCAATGGTTTGTCTCTACTAGGGACGGGAACCCCGGATACTCCGGGTATGGAGATGATGTTGAGCGCATCGGAGCTGTGGCCAAGGTCTTTCCACTTTTTTTCTTTTTAGTCGCGGCCTTAGTGTGCCTAACCACCATGACCCGTATGATCGAGGAAGAGCGTACGCAGATAGGAACTATGAAGGCATTGGGATACGGTACGTGGCTTATTGCCTCTAAATATTTGCTTTACGCCCTTGTGGCTAGCCTTGTGGGTAGCGTGCTCGGGTTCAGTCTGGGATTTCAGTTGTTTCCAAGGACGATCATGACAATTTATGGTAATATGTATGCGATCCCCCATCTGTTGACGCCCTTCCATCTTGATTATGCGCTCATCTCCATGGCGATTGCTGTCTTAACCACCGTGGTGGCGGCATTAGCTGCAACCCTTACCACCCTTAAATCAACTCCAGCGCAGCTGATGCAACCTAAAGCACCTTTACCAGGAAAGCGTATTTTATTCGAACGCGTTACCTTCTTATGGGAGCGGCTCAGCTTTATTCAAAAGGTGACAGTGAGAAACCTTTTCCGCTATAAGAGGAGACTATTTATGACGGTCATTGGGATTGCCGGTTGTTGTGCCCTTCTGCTAACGGGTTTTGGTATTCGTGATTCCGTCAATGCCATTATGGAGAAACAGTTTAATGAGATTTTCATTTATGACGGTATGGTAATGGTGGATGCTACCGAAGATGAGCCGGTCGACTTTGAGGCAATCCTAGGCGTAGAGCCGCATGTCACCTCATATAACGCTGTTATGACGGAAGCTGTGACTGTATCTACAGATGAGAGTGTCCGTAATTTTAAGGTGAATCTCTTGGTCCCGGAGCATGAACGTACATTATCAGATTATTTTGAGCTGCATCAGAGGATTGGCGGGGAGCACTTGCCTCTTACCAACGAGGGTGCTGTGATCACTGAAAAGCTAGCCAGACTGCTTGATGTAGCGGTCGGAGATACTTTAGAGTATAGAGATACAGAAAACCGTATCTACAGCATTACGATTTCTGGAATTGCTGAAAACTATTTGACTCACTATGTTTTTATGTCCAATGAGTATTTTGGGCAGCTGACTTTTAGGGATCCTGTATATAATGCTGGTGTCTTTAACTTGGATTATGCTTCGGATTATGTGGAATCACAGTTTCGGCAAACTCTAATGGAGAAGGACGGCGTTATTGGTATTGCACTTACACGATCGTATAGTCAGCGGTTTTCTGATACACTGAGTAGCTTAGATTATGTGGTCTTGATTCTCATCTTAGCCGCAGGTGCTTTGGCCATTGTGGTGCTTTATAACTTAACTAATATTAATATTACAGAGCGCATGCGGGAGATCGCTACCATCAAAGTTTTAGGTTTTCGAGATCGTGAGGTTTCCTCTTATGTTTATCGCGAAAATATGATTCTCTCTTTTATCGGTACTCTTTTTGGCCTCTTGCTCGGCTCTGTGCTGCATCGATTTGTCATAGAGACCATGGAAGTGGATAATATGATGTTTGGCAGGGAGATATCATCGATCAATTATCTTATTGCCGTGCTAATGACGTTGGCTTTTACCATGTTGGTAAATTTTTTCATGTACTATCGCTTAAAGAAAGTGGATATGGTGGAATCTTTAAAATCTGTTGAATAGGAGGGAGAGCATGAGAGTAACAAAGGATCCGCAAATAAGAAAGCAAGAAATACTAGAGACAGCCATGACCCTATTTGAACAGAATGGTATTGGCAAGACGTCTATGAGTGATATAGCTAAAGAGGCTAACGTGACGAAGGGACTTGTGTATTACTACTTTTCCTCTAAGGATGAGCTAGTGGAAGCGGTGGTGGCACTGTTCGTCAGAGACACCAATCAACGCCTGCAGCAAATTGTTGAAGGATCTTCGCTGACTTTTTATGAAAAACTTTTGCAAATTATGACGCTCTATTTTGTAACCATCCAAGAGCATTTAAAATTTGTGGAAGCTTCTCCCGCAAACGCTGGGATCTATGAGCTTATCAAAAATAGTCTTTCGGAGTCTGCGCTGGTGCAGACGAAGGATTTTATTAAACAAGCCACAGAAGAAGGCATTCTTACCATTGATTATCCCGAATATACCTTAAAGATTCTCATAAACGGTATTGCAGACCTTTATCTCGAAGGCGTACATAACCCCAAGATATTTGCTACGCTTATTGAGCAGACGCTCGCGTTACCGAAAGGTTCTTTGCAGCTCAAATGATTAAAGTTTTGCCTCTAATCTCAAAAAGAAAGTTCAAAACTTCTAACCTGACCCCGTGTTTTTGGGCATAGTAACTGTAGAAACTATGCTAAATTTGGAGGTTGGTTAGGTTATGTCCGAAAGTCGCGTTAGTTATCATGATTCTGTGGAAGAGATGTTGAAGAGAATCAGAGATGATGGGTTATCTAGTGTCTTCTCACGTTGGGAAGCGCAAGAAAAAATCCGCTGTAAGTTCTGTTTGGAAGGGGTAAGCTGCCAGTTGTGTACCCATGGTCCGTGCAGAATTAGTGAAAAAGCAGGTGCGGATAAGGGTGTTTGCGGAATCGGCCCCGATGCCATGGCGATGCGAAACTTCCTCATGAGAAACATCATGGGTGCAGCAACCTATGGGCATCATGCCTTTGAAGCGTTTCGAACGCTTAAAGCTACAGGTGAGGGCAAAACATCGTTTACCATTACCGACACTGATAAATTGAAGTGGATGTGTGAAAAAACAGGTATCAATACGAATCAAGATACCAATCAATTGGCCATTCAACTGGCAGAACTGCTAGATCGGGAATTGAAGATAAATCCTGATGAAGAAAGTATTATGGTGGAAGCCTTTGCTCCGAAAAAGAGAAAACCATTATGGCGCAAGTTGAATCTTTATCCCGTAGGTATACAGCATGAGGTTGAAAATTGTATTGCAAGTTGTTTAACCAATGTGGATGGGGATTACGTCTCTTTAGCCAAAAAAGCCCTACGGTTGGGTCTTTCCACCATCTATACGGCACAAATTGGTTTGGAAATGACGCAAGATATTCTCTTTGGCACGCCGATGCCGCATGAAGTGGATGTGGACATGGGCATTATGGATCCAGACTATGTCAACATTGCTTTTAACGGCCATCAACCGTGGGTGGGTGTGGCCACGCTACAGAAAGCGAAAAAAGAAGAATATCAAGCAATGGCAAGAAAAGCTGGCGCCAAGGGTCTGCGCATTGTGGGTTCCATCGAAACTGGCCAAGAGCTATTACAACGATTCGAAGTTGATGATGTGTTTGTCGGTCTGATGGGAAACTGGTTGGCGTTAGAGCCATTTTTAGCCACGGGTACGGTGGATGCTCTGGTGATGGAAGAAAACTGCTCACCTCCTGCTCTGGATCAATATGCTGAGAAGTATCAAGTTGCACTCATTAGTGTTAGCACCATTATTGGCGTGCCAGGCACAGAACATGAAATGCCTTACTACCCGGCTAAAGTAGATGAAATGGCAGAAAACTGTATTGAGATAGCCATAGAAAACTTTAAAAAGAGACATGGGGCAATAAAACCAATGGTGCCTCAGCATAAGAGAAAGGCCATTGCTGGGTTTTCCACAGAAGCCGTTTTGCAGGCTATTGGCAATGACTTGCTTTTGCCATGCCATGTATCGGGGAACCTTTCCACGAGCAAGGTATAATAGTCAACAGCTTCCTGCGAGATGATCGCATCCGGGTGGCCACCTGTTCCTCCAATACTACGTGGTGTAACCATCAGTAAATTACCCTCGGAGGCAATGATGGCGGCCTGTTCCAAGGCAGCGGCGGTCTTGCCATGCTGGGGAAAATAATCGTTTAAGCGATCATAATAGATTTTTGCTGTTAATGGTTCTCCTTGCGCTCTGTACTTTTCTCCTTGGGAAAAGAGCAAACTAGGCAGTAGTAAGTAGCCGAGCGCGAAGAACACGAGCAGAATTGCACAAACACTAAGCAGATGTTTTACTTTAAAACGTATTTGGCGCATACCATCATTCCTAACATTTTGTACTTTTGATCATATTGCTACTTGCACGCAACACTACAGCCATTCTAGCTGGGAAACGTCAGATTGTAGAGCCTGCATTTCAATAATTTTATATTTTGGTGTGGGTACGTCTCCAGGAAGAAACAATGTCTGCAGGAGGAGTCCAACCACGAGGACCATGGCACCGGCTACAACTGTCACGGTCGTTAAAGAAATCGTCACTTCTCTTTCCAGAAATCGCTGTACAGGTGACATGGTAAGTTCACTACGCTGCTGAGCAAGTAATTTCTCACGCAACGCATTATCCATTGTTACCTCACTCACATGTTCAGCAAAGAGATTTTTGATCTGCTGGTCTAGCGAGTGTTCCTTATCCTTCATCATCTAAACCAACTCCCATCGTTACTAACAGCGCTTTCATTTTTTCCCGTCCCCGCTGCAGTCTTGATTTAATACCCGACTCGCCCACATCCAGTACCTGTGCAATTTCCTTGACCTTCATTTCTTCATAATAATAGAGATAAAGAACGTCACGATATTTTAACGGTAAGGCACACATGGTATCTTTAACCAACCGCTTTTGCTCTTTCTCTTCGTAATCTTGCTGAGGCAATGGTCCTGTATCTTCCGCTTGGACATCCCAGAAGTACATAATCTTCTGCCACATCTTTGGTCTTATCTTATTTTTAGCCTTATTAAGGGCTATTCTTGTCATCCATGTATCAAAGCTACTATCACCTCGAAAATTATGTACATTGGTATAAACGGCCAAAAAACTCTCCTGCACCACATCTTCAGCCAACTGTTGGTCCCCGACAACCATATAGGCCAAGCGGAGGAGCCTTTCCCCATAGGCGTCGACCAGTTCTTCGTAGGCAATTTGATCATTACTGCGTAATTTCTTAATGGTCTCATCTAGCACCAGTGAATTTGCCACCCCTCCACCTTCCTCTCTCACTCTATTAGACACATGCTCACCCCAAATGGTCGCACAAAAAAAGCTACTTTTGTTTAGTTATATATTATCGGCTTAAGATAAAACAATCTACTGACTATCATCATAAATTGTATCATTACTTTAGGAGAAACAAGACAAAAAACGCTGAAACGTTTGGTATCCCCGTTTCAGCAATTTTAACTTATTCTATTATCTCATATTTTTGTTTTAAAGGAATCTCACAAGACATACTCCAATTGGATATCCCTTGGATCACTTTCACTTAGTTCCTTATTTATTTCTTCTGCTTCTCTACACCCTCTTGCTGCGTAAAATTTTATTGTCTCTTCTGCCGAGCCTGCACATATATAAATTCTATCGGCGCCCCAGCCTCTTGCAGTATCGGCACAGAGCATAAATAACTTTCTGCCTATTCCTTTACTTCTTTGTTCTTTTGTTACAAAAAGCTGATCCAATAAGACGTACCTATAATTACTGCCAAAAAAATCCCTTTTAAGGGTTGCAAAGCCGATCAACTTATTAAATTCATCAAAGGCACCGATTGCACTACCCCCATTTACTATAGTTTGCTGCAAACCATGGTAGTGGTGCTCGTAGCCATTGGGCCAATCTAGGTCATGATAGTTAATCTCTACTAATTGTCGCTTTCCATCAACATCTCGCCATGCTTTTGCAATAAACTGTGCTGGATTCATTTGCTTGATACACTCACATTCATTTAATTCCAGTTGCCGATATTTTATCTTGATCATAGCACCCAACCGTTTTCATTATTTTTTGTGATTATTCCTTACTGCTCCTCCAGTTCAACTTACTTATCTTTTTCTTCGCTAAAGAGTTTTTCTATCTGCTCTTTACTCTCAGCCGATAGTGCATCCTGCAGGTGATTAGGATCTATTCTCTGTTTTTCCTGATAAGCCTGCATAACGTCCGCATTCGTTCTTTCAATTTCTTCTTTTAGCTCTCTGGCGGATAAGATAGCACAGCCTGCGCCCCTGATTATCAACTGCTCCAATCCATCGGATGTGGCAACAGTTATCTGATATTTTTCCTGGTTATCATGGCTGAACTTTTCAATATAATGGTCTGCCGTTTGTGCTTCCCTGGTAAAGACCATATGAATATTATCATAGTCAATTATTTCCTCATGTTGTCTCTGTACGCGATAAGCATCAAAGACAACGATAATCTGACATTTTCGCACACTTTGATATTTGCTGAGTACATCAAGTAGTTTTATTCTCGCTCCATCCAGATTGTCTTCTGCAAGGTCTTTCAATTCGGGCCAGGCAAAAATAATATTGTAGCCATCTACAAGAAGATATTCTTCTTTGCTATCCTTATGTTTACTTAAATGAGTAGTCGATCTATCATGACCTACGTTCATTGTGCTTTTTTTTTGCCAAACAGATTTTCTTCCTTGATTTGCATAGTAGGTTTGCTGAAAGATCCGCTCAATCTCTTCTGGATCAATCCGGCTCTTGCCGCTCAAAGAAGCCTCTTTCCCAACCGTTTCTTCCCAAGGGGTCTCCTTTTTTTGTAAGCGGCTTTCAACATGCATATAGTCCTCTACTTGATCCCACTCAATCAAAAAGCTGGTGCCTTTTTCACAGAATATCGAACCCGTGGGGTTTTCAACATCTTCTTCAGATTTGTATCCCCACATGGCGATGACTTCGCCCGAGTTATGGCAGGGCTCGTAGCCCAGCAGACTACAAAAAAGCCGGCCCTGACCGTTACTATAGGCCATTACATCTTGTTGATAATTCCTCATATTTACCACGGGAGCTTTCCCTGTAATGGATGCGATGTCGCCTACTAGCTGTGAAATCTGGCAGGTACCATGCATTTTCTCAATGTCTGTCATGGCACGACCCACCATTTTTTCCGGTAACTCTAGCTGATAAGAGTAATACGGTTCTAGCAAAATAGATTCTGCTACCTTTAAACCCTGACGTACTGCACGGTAGGTGGCTTCCCTAAAGTCACCGCCCGCTGTATGCTTATTGTGCGCTCGCCCAGACACTAACGTAATTTTAAGATCTGTAATGGCTGAGCCTGTGAGCACACCTTTATGATCCTTTTCCTTTAAATGGGAGAGAATGAGCTTCTTCCAGCTTTTACCTAACACGGCCTCACGACAATCTTCCGCAAACTGCAGACCGCTTCCCCGCTCCCCGGGTTCTAGTAACAGATGAACCTCCGCGTAATGGCCTAAAGGTTCAAAGTGCCCTACTCCTTCTACAACATTGGCAATCGTCTCTTTATAAACAATCTGGCCTGTATCAAATGTTACACTTATGCCAAAGCGGCTTTGGATAACACTTTGCAGAATCTCGGTTTGCACCTCGCCCATCACCTTTAGCCGGATTTCCTCAAGTTGTTCATCCCAAACAAGCTGCAACTGTGGCTCTTCTTCCTCGAGTTGACGCAACTTCGGCATCATCACTCGCGGGTCGCAGTCTGCGGGCAGCAAAATCCGATAGGTCAAGACAGGTTCCAATACAGGTGCATGTAAATCTGTCTCATCCCCCAAAGCCTCCCCCGGCTTTGTTTGCGTCAGGCCTGTTACTGCACAGACAACGCCCGCGTCTGCCTCGCTCACTGCTACGAATTTCTCTCCTGAGTAGATACGAATTTGCGTAATCTTTTCTTGCCAAACTCCATTGGTCACAACGTCTCTTACCTTAAGTCTGCCACCGGTTATCTTCATATAGGTGAGGCGATTTCCCTGTTCGTCTCTGCCGATTTTGAATATTTTAGCGCCAAATGTTTCCGGAAAGAGAGGCATCTCGGTATAATTCACAAGGCCTTGCATAAACGCCTCAATACCTTGCAATTTTAAAGCTGAACCAAAAAAGCACGGAAAGAACTTACGTGCCCTGAGCGCTACGCGAATTTGCGAGATTCCGATTTGTCCTGTTTCCAGATATTCTTCTAACAATATTTCATCACACATGGCCACTTGCTCATAAAAATCTTCATCTTGACCTTGTCCGCAGACAATACAACTGTCAGCCAGCTGTTTTTTTAGTTCACTTAGTAATTGTTCTTTATCCGTACCCATTTGGTCCATTTTATTAATAAATAGAAACACAGGTATGCGATAATGGGTAAGCAAACGCCATAGGGTTTTTGTATGCCCCTGCACACCATCTGCCCCGCTTATCACCAAAATGGCATAATCCAACACCTGGAGGGTTCGCTCCATTTCAGTGGAAAAGTCCACATGGCCCGGCGTATCCAGTAAGGTAATCTGCGTATCATCCACTTCAAACAGAGCCTGTTTAGAAAATATGGTAATCCCTCTTGCTTTTTCCAGCTCATCATTATCCAAGTAGGCGTCTTTATTGTCCACCCTACCCAATTTGCGTGTTTTACCACTCACATATAGCAGACTCTCAGATAGGGTTGTCTTGCCCGCATCTACATGGGCTAAGACGCCGATGATCAATTTTTTCATAGCCATTTTAAATTCCTTCGCTAACCTATGATTGTAAGAAAAGCGCACTTATTTAATTTCCTTAATATGCGCGTTTCAATACTGGCCACCTTAGCCACTTGCTAACTGCAAGTAATTTAATTCAGTTACCCGTGAAAATAGCCCACTTCAAAGGCTGAAAGGGGATTTAGAGTCTTATCATATGGCTATAGGTTCTTCACTTATGAGTGTTGTTCCTTCTTAAATGTTAACATTCATTATGCTAGTATCCCCATATTCCTAGCTTCCTCGCAACTCACAAATTAAATCCTTATTAATTTCAATTAAAGGATTTTTACTTACATAGGGAGAAAAAGAGGAAAGTGACTCGGGAGTGTTACGTATTATGGCAAAATTATTTTCTGCAAGACAACTGTGGTATAACTGGAAGTCTCATGTGTGTCGGGAGGCAATATAATATGCAAAAAACATTAACCATGCGCCAGGGAATGCTGGTTTTCATTCTAGCTATGGTCGGGCTAGCTGTTGTTGGGTCTGTCGTGCAAAATGCGTGGGGGATTTATGGACTGGCGATAACAGAGCTGCTCATTTTATCGTTTGCTGTTATTCCTGCACTTTTATACAAAGTTGACTTTAAAGAAGTATTTTCAGTTAAAGCCCCGAGCATAAGACAAGTAATGGGAAGTTTGTTAATTTGGTTCGGGACGTACCTAATTGTAATGTTGGTCACGCAAGTAATTATGTACTTTTTCCCGGAAGGATTCTTGGCAGTATCAGATAGCATGAGTGACTTATTTTCAAGTTCAGCTATTTTAGTGGCTTTATTGATTGTAGCAGTAATGCCAGCAATCTGTGAAGAAATGCTCCATCGTGGATTCATACTACACACCCTTGGCGCACAAGGAAAGTGGCAAAGAGTTTTGCTGATGGGCTTTGTGTTTGGTGTTTTTCACCTTGATCCCTATCGATTTGTGCCTACTGCGTTATTGGGAATGGCATTTACCTTCGTGATGATAGAAACGAATAACATTATAATTCCTATGTTCATGCACTTTATTAATAATGCATTGGCCGTACTTTTTTCCTTTGTTGAAAGTGAAACCCCGCTCTTAACACAAGACCAACTGCTCATGACCTTAGGAACGTACCTCGTTATTGCCGCTACAGCACCCTTCTTATTGATGTATGGAACCAAACTAATCAGAAAACCAGGCTTTAAGATGAAGACAAAAGGGAAAATTATAGCGGTATCTGTATCTTTATTGTTTTTCCTGATTGGAGGATACACGTTATCAAGCTTGGATTTGAACACGGAGCCACTGTTTATAAGCAATATGTCAATGGGAGTCAATCATGAAACAACGCCACATTCGCTCCCCTTTGAGGTAGAGCAAAAAGACACCTACAACCTGAATTTAGAAATGGAACTGGAGCAAGGGCTTGGACGTCTTTCTATAAGCGACTCGAGCAGCCTTGTTGTTTTTGATACTACAGCGCAACAACTAACATTGACACAAGGGATCGATCTGATGCCTGGAGAGTACACGTGTAATATAGCCTTTATATTTGACGAAGCCGTAGAAGGGTATGGCAACTGTACCATCAATATACGGATCGATTAATTTTTTGTGGTAGGCACAAAGCGCCTTATCGGTAGCGTTGGCAACCGGGGCTTTTACTGATCCGTTGCACCACATCACAAGTATTCGGTGATTTTGTAATTGCATTTCTTTGTTCAATTCTTGTAAACATTGACTGTCACATGTAAACAAGATTTTGTTCTTTTTCTTTCATTTTACTTCTACATCTGAGAACATAGATTCCCCCGATCCAACTTTTGCGGTGTCATAACATCTCTTGTTTCTGATAACCCACAAAATTACTTCTTTTTTACTTTCTTATTTACTTATCCCTCATGGCGATGGTTAATTCCGTTAAAACTAAACTTCATAACAGGAATCCCTAATATAGACGATAAATTTTTGTTTATATAGGTTACCATTAATTGACATTGGTTGCGTTATAGCCTTATAATTGTGGTGGAGGTGAAGAGAATGCCTCATGATAAAGAACTAATGACTGCACATGCTCTCTCTACAGCACTAAACCTGTCGGCTGACACCATTTGGCGATATACAAGGGAAAAGAAGATTCCATACATTGAATTGGGGAATAAAAAATATCGTTATAACCTAAATGATGTTGTCAATACTCTATCCCAGTCTAACGTTAAGGAGAAAACCCCTAATTATGATACAACAAAAGAATACACATATGAGGATTATCTTGCACTGCCGCAAGAAAGGGGTTTTCGTTTCGAAGTTCTTGAGGGTGAATTAATAAAAGAACCCTCTCCAACTGTTTCTCATCAAAAGGCAGTGAGCGAATTGCACTTCCTACTCAAGCAGTACTTTAAAGAGGCGGACTCACACGGTGAAGTATTCGTATCTCCATTGGATATTACGTTTAGTGATACTACTGTGGTGCAACCGGATGTCTTATATGTGTCAGGCGAACAAAAAGAAATAATACAGCCTTTAGGTATTGATGGCCCTCCTATGCTGGTTGTGGAAGTTTTGTCTCCTACCAGCGGACGAAAAGACCGAATAAGGAAAATGCAGATTTATCAGCGTGGAAACGTGCAGCATTATTGGCTGGTTAATCCGGAAGATAAAATGATAGAGTGCTTCGCTCTCCGCAATGGTCTTTATGCCTTAGTTGCATCAGGAATGGATGGAGAAACGGTAAAGCATCCAGTTTTTGAAGGATTATCAATTGATTTAAGCCTTTTATGGATGTTATGATAAAAAGTTAAAAGCGACCGCTGATAATTCTATTACTGCGGTCGCTTTTTTTATGTCTTTATATAGATCGTGTTTCTTGGTAGCAGCCGACAGGATATCTCCATTAGCCTATTGTCCCATTTTAGTCATGCGCAGAGACTCATTCGTTTTTTATATGGGTTTGATTCTACACAGGAAAATATAGGTATCCCCACGGCTTAAATCTAGGCAACTGCACCAAAGTGTAGGTACGGTCTTGACCGTTCCGCACTTTACAGCTTAGCAATCAAGAACCCACTCGTAAAACCCTCTTATGCTACTTGATGGGGTCCGGAACGGTCAAGACCGTTCCCTACATGTGGGTGTCACAGCACAAAAGAACCGCTTCTATGTTAGCGAGCGGTTGCGGTTGTACTTATGCTTGGTTTTTTAGGTACGCATCTAGAGCGTTAACAGAAAGATGATGCTGTCTCACTCCCTGTTCTTAAGTGGTTTCAACACAGATATCCACAAGATATGCAGTAAAAATGGGGACTTAATAAGAGGTTATGCACAGGTTATACAGAATATAGAGACGTAATAAAAGTTGAAGTTAAGTTCGACTCGGTTAGTGACCGCCCCTATCCGTAAGCATGATGACTCGGAGGTTATATATGGAAGTAGAGCAAAGTAGTTTGCAAAAATGGCTAAAAGGGTTACTGATTGCAGGTCTCTCCATCTTCATTTTGACACCATTAGTCCAGTCGACTGCCGAGCGCATGATGACGGGTGGTCCTTTCATCAAACCGACTTACTTTTCCGCAGAAGAAGTTAGCACAGCGCTTGATGAAAGCGAGGCGGACAGAGTTTTTTCGTTTGAGTCCGAAAACCTGTTGCTCTTTCTGGTAAACGACGATACAGGACTAACATTTCGTCCCTACACAAAAAAATGGCGAAGCTACTATTCTGAAGTCACCGCCAAAGAATCGATGGGGGAAATTGTGCAGGTTAACAATAGCCTTTTTATCTACGGCGTGAGCGAACTGGCTGGCGCACAGAGTATTTATCTGCAAACGCCTGCAGGACAACACATCCCTGCGGCGCAGGAGCAAGTGATCACATACAACGGCCGTGAAGCGCTGGCCTACATTTTTGCCATAGATGATGTTAAACCGCATACGGGCATTTATCAGTTTATGATAACGGATCGTCAGCAACAACTACTAAATGTTACAGCAAATGATTTTGAAGATGCCGTCTTCACCTTAGTTGTTGAGGATTTTACAGTACCGCAGGGAAGCAAGCAATTCGTCCTCTCCGCCGCAGAGATAGCACGTTATCCCGATGAGCGGGCAGAGCTTCTGCAAACTTTTGTCAGCGCCGTCACTAATACTACCCTAGCTGAGCCCATCACCTACAGTGGACCTCAGCGCCCGCAAAAGATGATCTTTGCCAGTTCGTCCCTGGGCGATTACCTCTCCCTAGAAGATAGCTTTTTACAAAAAAGATACCACAAATGGACACATTCAGTGGGATACCACCTTCATCTTGAAGGAGAATTTAAAGATATGTTGGGGAAATCCGATACCAATTACTTCAGCGCCAGCCTATTTGAGGGGGGCATACAAAGTGATAATCAAACGTATCAAATCCAATCAAGTGACAAATTAGCGGCAATCTTCCAGCTGTATCTAGAAAAAGACGATGGGTGGGAGTATATCAATTAGCCCGTCACATCGTAATATAGCCCCCAATATGTTAGTCATAGTTTGGCCCCATTCTAAAGAAAATTTATCTATGCGTATTGTAAATACAATCGCTATCGCTAGGCATACATAATTACTGTCACGCTTCGGTATATTACAAACAAACTATAAAGGGAGCGTGTTCATGTCAACCATTGCATTTTTTGAAACACAAAAGGATGATCAGCCATTTTATGAAAAACAGCTCAAGGAGCATCACCTCCTTTTCTCGCCAGAAATTCTCGATAATAAGCTAGCGGCAGACTATCAAGAAACAGAAGTTCTCTCCATCTTCATACACTCTCACATTAATGAAGAAATTCTAGCCATGATGCCCAAGCTAAAACTCATCGCCACGCGCTCGGCAGGCTTTAACCATATTGATATTGAAGCCACCCAAAAGCAGAAACTAGGCGTCTGCTACGTGCCCACATATGGCGAATACACCGTAGCAGAACATACCTTCGCCCTCATTCTGGCACTCTCGCGCAACGTCCATAAAGCATACTTCCGCACTTTGCAGGAGGATTTCTCCCTGACAGGGCTACAAGGATTCGATTTGAAGGGTAAGACCATTGGTGTAGTCGGGTCGGGACGGATCGGCCTCCATGTGATCAAAATTGCACGTGGCTTTGATATGACCGTTTTGGCTGTGGATCCTTCACCCGATCCTTTCCTTGCTGAAGTATTACAGTTTCGTTATGCACCCCTAGCTGAAGTGCTAGCGCAATCTGATATAATTACTCTCCATGCACCCTTAAACAAAAAAACATTCCATTTGCTAAATCGAGATAATATCCTCACCATCAAAAAAGGTGCCATTCTCATTAACACCGCCCGCGGTGAACTGATTGATACGGAAGCTCTCCTATATGCTCTGGCAGAAGGACACATCGCCGGTGCAGGTCTCGATGTTTTAGAGGGTGAAGAACTTTTTGTCGAAGAAGAGAAACTCTTTGATCCACAGACATCTAGTGAAACAAAATCTGTCTTTCACAAAAGCCAAGACCTTTTAGATCGTGAAGACGTGGTAATTACACCTCACATCGCCTTTAATTCCTATGAAGCTGTGCAACGGATACGCCAAACCACAGTGGAAAACATCGTGGCCTATCTCGCAGGTCAGCCCAAAAATATCGTTAAGCCAGATTAGTTTCCCCCGTGTGTGTTATCTCGTGTCAATTTATAAGCGGAGACGGTTTCACTACTGTGA
>JANKMV010000080.1 GCA_024650095.1 Bacillota bacterium
TTATTTATATAAGGATGTTCCTCACGGTACGATCCACATGGAAGCATTGGAAATTTTACTGCCCGATGCATATGATGGCGCAGTAGAGGAGGCTGGCATTAATCCCCTTGACAGGCCCGAAATTGACCTCGTTCAGATGGAGAAGGGCAAGCCCGTCATTTTTAAAGCCACTGTGGAGGTAAAGCCTGAAGTCACGTTGGGTGAATACCGTGGCATCGCTGTGAGCCGAGAAGTTCATGAGATTACAGATGCTGACGTGGAAAATAAGCTTTCCGAGCTACAATCACAACATGTAAAAATGTATGTGGTCGAAGATGGTGTTGTGGAAAACGGAGATTTAACCGTCATAGATTTCGCGGGCTACCTTGACGATGAGCCATTTGCCGGTGGTACAGCTGAGGGATATTCTCTCGAAGTAGGTTCTGGCTCTTTTATTCCTGGCTTTGAAGAGCAAATGATAGGGATGAAGATAGGTGAAGAAAAAGATATTAACGTAACCTTCCCCGCAGAGTATCAGAGTGAAGAATTAGCGGGTAAGCCCGTTGTCTTTAAAGTTAAAGTCAATGAAATTAAAAGAAAAGAGCTCCCCGAATTGACGGATGACTTTGTCAAGGAAATTTCCGAACTCGACACACTGGTTGAATTAAAAGAGGATCTTCTGAATAAGCTGAAACAGCAAGAAGAAGAGCGAGCTAAATCAACTGTGGAAGACAAGATTGTGCAAGTGGTGGCAGCATCATCAGAAGTTACTCTGCCCAACGTTCTCGTTGAGCGGGAAATTGACCGACAGATGAAGGAACTCGAGCAGTTTTTGCAGTCACAGGGTTTAAACGTTGATAAGTTTTTAGAGTTGGCTGCCAAGACCCTAGAAGACCTCCGCCAGGATAAACGAGAAGAGGCCGAAAAGCGAGTCAAAGCAAATTTGGTATTGGACGCCATCATTGAAAAAGAAGGAATTGAAGCGTCTGATGAAGAACTAGAAGAACGTGTTAAGAAATTTGCTGATAGCTATGGCCAAGATGTGCAAACAATTAAGGATTATTTCGAAGCACAGGGGCAGTTGGATGTCATCCGCGAAGAAATTCGATTCCGTAAAGCTATTGATTTGTTAGCGGCTGAAGCGCAGATAACCAACGAAACTGCACCTACCCAAAACGAAGAGTAGGGGGGATTTAGATGAGCTTGGTACCAATGGTCGTTGAACAGACGAACCGCGGTGAACGTGCTTACGACATTTACTCGAGGCTATTAAAGGATCGCATTATCTTTATTGGAAGTGCCATTGACGACTCCATCGCTAACTTGGTTAACGCGCAATTGCTATTTTTGGAATCGGAAGACCCGGATAAAGACATCAATATCTATATCAACTCTCCCGGGGGTTCTGTGTATTCCGGCCTAGCGATCTATGATACAATGCAATATATTAAGCCGGATGTGTCCACCATTTGCGTCGGGTTAGCCGCAAGTATGGGAGCAGTGCTTCTAACAGCGGGTGCTACAGGAAAGCGTTTTGCTCTACCGAACTCCCGTGTGATGGTTCATCAGCCACTGGGTGGTGCTCAGGGGCAGGCAGTCGACATTGAAATTCATGCACGTGAGATTTTACGCATTCGAGAAAGCTTAAATGAAATAGTGGCACATCATACTGGCAAGTCAGTAGAACAAGTAGCCCACGATACAGATCGTGATTACTTTATGTCAGCCCAACAGGCGCAAGAGTACGGATTAATTGATGGCATACTGCAGAAACGTTAAACTCCTCTAGGAGGGACATTTATGTTTAAGTTCAATGATGAGAAGGGGCAGTTAAAGTGTTCCTTTTGTGGCAAGACTCAGGAACAGGTCCGCAAACTCGTAGCGGGTCCCGGTGTATACATTTGTGATGAATGCATCGAACTGTGTAATGAGATTATTGAAGAAGAACTCTCCGAGGAAATGGAACTTGACTTGATTGAACTTCCTCGGCCGACTGAGATTAAGGATATTTTGGATCAATATGTAATTGGCCAGAATGAAGCAAAAAAATCACTAGCAGTCGCTGTTTATAACCATTACAAACGCATCAATGCGGAGCAAAAGCCCGATGATGTGGAAATCCAGAAGAGTAATATTGTTCTACTCGGCCCCACAGGGGTGGGTAAGACATTACTCGCACAGACATTAGCCCGCATTCTTAATGTACCCTTTGCCATTGCCGATGCCACATCCCTAACTGAAGCAGGTTACGTTGGCGAAGACGTGGAGAATATTCTGCTGAAATTAATTCAGTCTGCAGATTACGACTTGGAGAAAGCAGAAAAGGGCATTGTTTACATTGACGAGATTGATAAAATTGCTCGGAAGACAGATAATCCTTCCATCACAAGAGATGTATCGGGTGAAGGCGTGCAGCAAGCATTGCTAAAAATACTCGAGGGTACAGTAGCCAGTGTTCCTCCACAAGGTGGGCGCAAGCATCCACATCAAGAATTTATGCAAATTGATACGACCAACATTCTCTTTATCTGTGGTGGTGCCTTTGATGGCATTGATAAGATTATCCAACATCGTATTGGAAAAAAAGGAATTGGCTTTGGTGCTGATGTCAGCGGCAAAAAGGAAAAAAATATAGGTGAGATCTTACGCCATGTTTTACCACAGGATCTCATTAAGTTTGGCTTGATTCCTGAATTTATTGGTCGTGTTCCCGTTGTCTCTACACTAGATGCGCTCGATAATGAATCACTGATTCGCATTTTAACGGAACCACGCAATGCTCTAATCAAGCAATATCAACGTTTGTTTGAAATGGATAATGTTATCTTAGAGTTCAAAGAGGGTACATTGGAAGTTATTGCAGAAGAAGCAATTCGCCGGAATACGGGTGCCCGTGGTTTGCGTGCGATTTTAGAAGGTATCTTGCTTGATGTAATGTATGAATTGCCCACATCTGAGGATATCGAAAAATGCATTATTACCAAGGAAGTTATCGTCAATCATGACAAACCCATTCTTGTCACCATCGACAAACGCAAGAAGAAAAAAGAAGAATCTGCATAACAAGTAGTACTTGTTATGCATGAGCTTGAATAAGATTTTTGCTTGGTGAGATAATTAGTAGAATAAGTAAGCAGCTAACCGTGGGTTAGCTGCTTATCTTTTTTTGCACTGGCTGGAAATTATAACGCTTTGCAATTAGTAAGCGGTTAATGCAACCAGCATTGAGACCGCGCGTTAAGGGAACTGAATAAGCGCGCCTTTCTTGCACTGCATGGAAATAATAATTGCTTTTTTGCTAATGATAGTAAGCAAGTACGGTTTTTTCCTTTTTGTTGGGACATACTATCATCATTAGTTTTAATGTGCCTAGGGGGGATTGTATGTCTAGTTTAGCACCCGTAATTGCTGTCGTACAGATCATTATCGCCATTGTGATTGGTCTATATTTCTACAATTTACTCCGTTCACAGCGTACAAGTAAGGTCGCTGTGAAAGAGGAGTCTAATAAGGAAATGGATCAATTGCGGCGCATGAGGGAGATATCCCTTACAGAACCATTAGCAGAAAAGACTCGTCCCACTACGTTTAAGGAAATCATTGGACAAGAAGAAGGATTGAAATCTTTGCGTGCTGCCTTATGTGGCCCTAATCCACAACATGTTATTATTTACGGGCCGCCGGGAATTGGCAAAACAGCCGCCGCGCGCTTGGTCCTAGAAGAAGCGAAAAAAAACTCCACCTCACCCTTTGGTCCAGATGCTAAGTTTATCGAACTTGATGCAACAACTGCTCGCTTTGATGAGCGTGGCATTGCAGATCCTCTGATCGGCACGGTTCACGATCCCATCTATCAGGGCGCTGGACCCTTAGGTGTAGCGGGTATACCGCAGCCGAAACCCGGTGCGGTCAGTAAGGCACACGGGGGAATTCTATTTATTGATGAAATTGGAGAATTACATCCTACGCAATTGAATAAACTGTTAAAAGTTCTTGAAGACCGCAAGGTATTTTTGGAGAGCGCGTATTATAATGCGGATGACAAAAATGTGCCGATACATATTCATGAAATATTTCAAAATGGCTTACCCGCAGACTTCCGCTTAATTGGTGCAACCACCCGTACAGCAGATGAAATTCCGCCAGCCATTCGCTCCCGTTGCTTAGAAATCTTTTTCCGTGGCTTGATGCCGGATGAGATTTTAGTGGTTGCTGCCAATGCGACCAAACGCATTGGTTTTTCCATTGACACGGCTGCCCTTAATTTAATAGCAAAATATGCAAAAAATGGCCGAGAAGCTGTAAACACAATTCAGATTGCTGCAGGAATTGCTATCTGCGATAAAGTAACACAACAGATTACCATTGATGATGTGGAATGGGTCGTAAATGCAAGTCAAATGTCTCCGCGCCCAGAAACTAAGGTTCCAGCACGACCACAGGTCGGATATGTGAATGGTTTGGCCGTTTATGGCCCCAATATGGGGATGATTATTGAACTTGAGGTGGCATCACATCGTGTAAAACCGGGTCAAGGCAAACTGCAGGTTACAGGAGTCGTAGAAGAAGAGGAACTAGGTAGTGCTCATCGTGTAATTCGGCGTAAAAGTATGGCGAAGGGTTCAGTTGAAAACGTTTTAACTGTTCTACGTGATTACTTAGAGGTGGATCCCCAAGATTATGATATTCATGTCAATTTTCCGGGTGGAACACCCATTGATGGCCCCTCTGCAGGTATTTCCATTGCCACCGCTATTTACTCATCCTTGACCGATATCCCTGTCTCCAATACTGTGGCCATGACAGGTGAAATTTCTGTGAGAGGTTTTGTGCGACCCATTGGAGGGGTTGTCTGCAAGGTGGAGGCTGCGCGCATTGCAGGGGCAGAAAAAGTGATTATACCGAGAGAGAATTGGCAGAAGATATTTGCCGATATCCCAGGAGTGGAAGTGATTCCCGTTGATAATTTGCGAGATGTACTACATCACGCACTCTGTAAATTGCCAAAATCAATGATTACTGTGCCACAGCATGCCCTCTCGGCAACTTCCGTATAGTATTAACTTGTATCCAAGTTTAATAAAAATTTCATATAAATACAATTTGCTTATGGTATAAAGGAAATAGGCGTATTATCGCGAATACGACTAAGGAAGTCAGCACATAAGGAATGGAGGCAGAGCTCTGTGGCCAACGAGAAAAAACAAATACCGCTTCTGCCCTTACGAGGGATTCTTGTCTTTCCTAACATGGTTCTTCACCTAGACGTAGGCCGTGACCGATCTGTAAATGCGTTAGAGCAGGCCATGGTGGAAGATAACAAGATTCTTTTGGTAGCACAGAAGGAAGCTAGAATTGACGAGCCAACGCCTAACGATATGTATACGATGGGAACGATTGCCCAAGTCAAGCAAATGCTAAAGTTACCGGGTGGTACAATTCGCGTTTTAGTGGAAGGATTGACGCGTGCAAATGTACAGGAGTTCGTTGCGGATGATCCCTACTTTAAAGTAGAAGC
The DNA here is from genome assembly GCA_024650095.1 of Bacillota bacterium. Taxonomy (GTDB): domain Bacteria; phylum Bacillota; class Dethiobacteria; order Dethiobacterales; family Dethiobacteraceae; genus JANKMV01. Next base: position 5,498 of record JANKMV010000080.1, read on the forward strand.
GGAAGAACTTGAAGAAGACGTTACAAAAAGTGTAGAAGTAGAAGCGCTAATGCGCAGTGTAATTTACCAGTTTGAGCAGTATATTAAATTAAGCAAAAAAATCCCACCTGAAACATTGGTCACTGTATCCAGTATGGATGAGCCTGGCAGGATGGCGGATTTAATTGCGTCGCATCTTACGCTTAAGATTCAACAAAAACAAGATATCCTAGAGGCAGTGACGCCACGGGATCGCTTGGAAAAGCTTACGGAGATTCTTACTCACGAAATGGAGATTCTCGAAATAGAGCGTAAAATAAATCTGCGTGTCCGCAAGCAAATGGAGCGGACGCAAAAAGAATATTATTTACGTGAACAGATGAAAGCCATACAAAAGGAATTGGGCGAAAAAGATGAGCGATTGGCTGAGGCAGATGATTATAGAGAAAAAATTAGTGAAGCAAAACTACCGGAGGAAGTAGAAGAAAAGGCGCAAAAGGAAGTTGAGCGTCTAGAAAAAATGCCACCAGCCGCAGCAGAATCTGTGGTAATACGCAATTATTTAGATTGGATTTTAGCACTCCCATGGTCAAAGCAGACGGAAGACCGACTTGATTTGACCATGGCCGAGCAAATCCTTGATGAAGACCATTACGGATTAGAAAAGGTTAAAGAGCGTATTATTGAATATCTCGCTGTACGCCAACTAGCAGAGAAGTTGAAGGGACCGATCCTTTGTCTTGTCGGACCACCAGGAGTGGGAAAAACGTCATTGGCCCGTTCAGTAGCACGAGCACTCGAACGCAAATTTGTGCGCATTTCCTTAGGGGGTGTGCGTGATGAAGCGGAAGTTCGTGGACATCGGCGTACGTATGTGGGGGCTATGCCCGGACGTATTCTGCAAGCCATGCGCCAGGCAACCTCCCAGAATCCTGTTTTCCTGCTAGATGAAATTGATAAAATGTCTACTGACTTTCGAGGTGATCCCTCGGCAGCACTTTTGGAAGTATTAGATCCAGAGCAAAATAACACGTTCTCCGATCACTATATAGAGATGCCCTTTGATCTATCTCATGTAATGTTTATAACTACGGCGAACACGCTTTACAATATTCCACAGCCCCTGTTGGATCGGATGGAAACTATCTATATCCCGGGATACACTGAAGAAGAAAAAGTTGAAATTGCCCAGCGTTATTTGCTGCCTAAGCAATTAAAGGCCAATGGGTTAGAAAAAGAAAATATGACGGTTTCTGAAAAAACGTTGAGAAAAGTCATTCGGCAGTATACACGGGAAGCAGGTGTGCGGAATTTAGAGCGGCAAATCGCAGCCCTCTGCCGCAAGGTAGCTAAAGCCGTGGTACGTGATAAAAAACCGAAATCTGCCATTACATTGCAAAACCTTGATAAATATTTGGGCATGCCACGCTTCCGCTATGGTATGGCTGAAACAGAAGATGAAGTCGGGGTCGCAACGGGTCTCGCCTGGACAGAAGCAGGCGGCGATACGCTTGTCATCGAGGTAACGCTAATGAAGGGTAAAGGGAAGCTCCTGCTCACAGGAAAACTGGGTGAAGTTATGCAGGAATCGGCGCAAGCAGGCCTCTCCTATATCCGCACACGGGCGAAAGAGTTAAACATTGAAGAAGATTTTCACGAAAAATATGATATACACATTCATATTCCTGAGGGTGCCATTCCCAAGGATGGTCCATCTGCCGGCATTACCATGGCCACCGCTCTCATTTCCGCTCTCACGCGACGGCCTTATAAGCGCACGGTAGCCATGACAGGTGAAATAACCCTTCGTGGTCGCGTTCTTCCCATCGGAGGGCTGAAGGAAAAAGTGTTAGCAGCTCACCGTGCAGGGATTAAAACCATCATTTTACCGGCGGACAACAAGAAGGATCTTTCGGAAATACCGGAAAATGTACGCCGACGTTTAGAATTCATTCCTGTCGAGCATGTGGGTGAGGTGCTTCAGCATGCGTTAGCTGATGCCCCTATCGCTGATGTCGCAGTAGAGGGTACTGTATAATGAAAATCATGTCTGCGGAGTTTGTGATTAGTGCTGTGAGCAGTGCACAATATCCGCAAACTAGCATACCCGAGATCGCGTTTGTTGGACGCTCTAACGTGGGTAAGTCCTCGCTCCTTAATTCATTGATCAACAGAAAAAAGTTGGCTAAGACGAGTGGTAATCCGGGCAAAACGCGCCTTATTAACTTCTTCTTAATTAACGAAGCCTTTCATTTCGTGGATTTACCCGGGTATGGCTTTGCCAAGGTATCCCAAGAGATGAAAAGGCAGTGGGGCGAAATCATTGAAGAGTATTTAACCAGCCGTGAAACATTAAAGCTGGTGGTCCAATTGGTGGATGTTCGCCATCCCCCTTCAGCTGACGATGTAACCATGTATCAGTGGCTCGTCCATTTTAATATACCCACCGTTATTGTGGCCACTAAGACGGATAAAATCTCACGAGGTAATTGGCATAAGCACATTAAACAGATTCGCGATGGGCTCAAATTAGGCCCCCAGGGACCTGTCATCCTCTATTCGATGCAAACCGGACAGGGTAAGGATGAGTTATGGAGTACGATAAAACAATATGTTTCATAAGTAAGGGTAGAGTTTGCACCTACCCTTACTTCTTTTTTGGGCCTGATAGGACGTTATATCCCT
>JANKMV010000081.1:0-2202 GCA_024650095.1 Bacillota bacterium
CTATTCGGCATCTTGTTACCTTCTCCTGTAACATTGAGTGAACGTCCTAGAATTTATGGGGGGACGCTGTCTATGCGTACCCGCCCCGTAACCGGGGTAACGATAACGTATAACAAGTGGCCCTCCTGATCCCGCAAGCGCACATAGCCACCAAGATTGGGCGCCCCGGTATAACGAAAGTACAGAGTAGGACGACTACCGACCACGGGCAAATTGGCGATCATGGATAACCCCTCCGGCAGATTCGTCCACAACGTCTCCTCCGGCAAATCCAAACGATAGCGCCCTCCCATATCATAAAACACCAACGTACAGGTCTGGCCATGGGTAATGGCCGTTTCCCGCGCTTCTCTCATGGCTGCCGCCAGTTCTTGTGCTGCTGTTTTTAGCGGCCACCTCCCTAAAGTGCGCATAGCCGGTAGTGCTAATCCCGTTAGTAAGCCTAAAATCAACACCACTACCATCAGCTCCACTAGAGTCACGCCCTTCTTCACTCAGGCTCACCTCCTCGGTGCCAACTCCAGCCATTCTAAATCAAACGTAGGTGCCACTTTCAACAGCTCCACCGGTAGCACCTCTAGTTGTGCCAGGATCGCTTCATCACCATAGGTAATAGTAACGCCAGCCAACTCCAGTGCGGGTGCCACCAAACAACCGCTAAGCTCTAAACAGCCCGCAACCGTGCGATAAATGGTACCCCCACTATAAACAAATAACGATCCTTGCCACATTTCATCTACGCCGCCCAAAAAAACATCACCCTTGGCGAGGATTACCAGCTGACTCTCATCCACCCATGTATCAATTGACACATCCTCCTCTGCGATAAGCAAGCCCTGCCATGGCTCTTGTAGATTAATCTCTACTGTTCCCTTAGCATATAGCGGACCAGGCTGTCGACCATCCACCTGATACACGTCATCCACCAAATCAGGTTCCTGCCAACCGCACAGCCAAGCCTCCTCTGCCAAGTGAACAAAATCAACCTCCAGTTCATACGGCCTGCCGTTACCACAAAGATGTCCCTCACACAGGTACGAACCTCCAGCCAATAACTCCAGCCACAACGTGCGTAGATCGCCACTAATGTGACTTTGTAACTGGTCAAAAACTATTTCATCTGTGCACACATGACCCACCACATTGACCCCTGTCAGCCACGTACGTTGCCCCACGAGGGCCTGCCGTCCAAAGGGACGCAGGGATGCCAAGACTTCTACGTCCTTCGTCATGGCGCCAGCGTGTCCCTGTGCGTGGATACGCACAAGACCACTATCCTCCCGCTTAGCCGTCACCACAAAGGTAGGTGCAGCGAAATGTTCCACCTGCCACTCATCCTCGCCAAGCTCACTATACAGCCACGGTAATACAGAAACAGCCAGTTCAATTCCTGCCTCCGCTGCGTATTGCGCCTCTTCTGCCGCAACAAGATGCCCACTTACACGCAAATCCGACATGGCCAGCTGAAAAAGTGAAGTCCCTAGCAACGAAAATAGTAACACAGCAAATAACAGCCACACTAAAGCTGTGCCCCGCCTATTGCTCATGATCCACCCGTAGCAAGATTTTTAGCCACCACAGCGCACCGCACCTGCACTGACTGTTCCTGCGCTCGCACCCGCAGCGTCATCTTTAAGACGTCACCCGCACGTAATTCGCCCGCGGGCGCCAAGACAAAGCCCTCGATGCCACTTGCCAGTGGCACCGAAGTCCCTTCCGGTAAATCTAACAGTAACTGTTGCGCCAAGATATAGACTCTGTACCGCCGCAAATAACCGTTCTTTTTCTTATAATATGTAAGGGTTCGACCTGCTGGATTGACTTCAAGTCGATAAGCATACAGAAGCTCATGAACCAACTCTTCCATGGCGATACGAGCATGCTGCTGCCCTTCCGAGCGAGCCGCATTTTGGTTCCAGCTTTGCCCGCCCTGCGGCACAAAAGACAAGACCACAGCCAACACCAGCACCAAGAGAGCCGTCGTCACCACCAATTCCACTAACGTAAAGCCATCTTTCCCATCTCTTCACCTCCATGCTTGCCAAGTTACCAGTTCCACCTGCTGTTGCCGGCCCAACTCCTGCCAACTCACGGTCACATTAACCTCTTTTAGCGGCCAAGCCACCTCTTCTCCTGCAAGCGTCGTCACCATCACCTCCCTTTTAAAGCCACTAAATCCAGCCACCTCCTCCTCCACTAGGT
>JANKMV010000081.1:2212-8157 GCA_024650095.1 Bacillota bacterium
GGTTTTCCGTAGCACAAAAGCCTGCACCCCGTCCTAATTCCAGCGCTTCCCGTGCTAAATTTATCGCGACCGTCTGCCTGTAGGCTGTGGCCAGCGTTTGTGAACCCAACAACAACAGGCCCAACAACGTCGGTGCCAAGATAGCAAAAAGCGCCAGCGTTACCAATAGTTCCAGCAACAAAAAGCCTTGCTCTTCTTTTCGCATCACACACCTCTTTTCAGTACGGATTAATCGACATGGAAACGCCAAAAAGCACCAGGTTTTCTGGTGCTTCTCCTATCTATGTAACTAGCTCTTTTTGCTACAGCCCACTGACACGCAAATACCACGCTATAAGCTGCTCACCCCACATGCTGACGATAAATGCTGCCGACACCAGAAATGGGCCAAAGGGTATACCGTCTTTACGCTTTTTCAGTCCCGTAAGCAGAAGTGCACCCCCCACTAAACCGCCACCTAGAAAGGCTACAAAGATTAAAAGTAAAAGCTGGGCCCAACCAAACCACAACCCCAAGGCGGCCACCAACTTGATATCACCGCCACCCATACCACCGTTACTGACCACCGCCAAGAGAAAGAATAAGCCACCGCCCAGCACGCCCCCATACAGCGCAGACAAAAAAGACACCTCCCTAGCAAAAAAGAGCGCCAGCACGGCTAATCCCACCAAAATGAGGACAAGGCGGTTAGGAATAATTTGATGATCGAGATCGATAAAAAAGATAACCAGTAGCACTGCATAAAAAGCTGCTTGCCACAACATCGCCGGCCAGCCAAAGCGCCACATTAAAACGGCAAAAAGGATACCCGTGGCCACTTCCACCAAGGCATAGCGCCAGGAAATACTGACGCCACAACCACGACAGCGACCCCGCTGCCATAGAAAGCTAAACAACGGCACCAGTTCTGCTGCCGGTAACCATCGTCCACAGTGGGGACAATGGGAAGGCGGCTGCGCCAGCGACAGGCCCACCGGCAGGCGATAAATACAAACATTGAGAAACGACCCAATCACAAGGCCATAAATAAAGGCAAGCGTGGGCAAAAACATTAGCGCAGCGCCCTTTCCAATTCTTGCTTATTCACACTGCGACTTAACGCTTCCTCCCGCGAAACTACACCACGCAGACAAAAATCGGCCAACGCATTATCCATGGTTTGCATACCAAAACTGCGGCCTGTTTGCATCGCTGTATACAATTGATGCTCATTGCCTTCCCGAATCATATTACCCACCGCCGGCGTATTCACCAGCACTTCAATGGCGGCCACACGACCGTTCCCATCGAGTCGAGGCAATAACTGCTGCGAAATCACACCCTTGAGTGTATCGGCCAACTGCAGACGAATATAGTTACGCGTTGCTTCTGGGAAAACATCCACAATACGATGAATGGCAAGGGGTGCTGTTTGTGTATGTAGCGTGGAAAAGACCAAGTGGCCCGTTTCCGCCGCCGTGAGTGCAATGGCGATACTCTCCATATCCCGCATCTCACCAATCAGGATAACATCCGGGTCGTGTCGTAACATATGTCGCAGTGCAGTGGCAAAAGAATGGGTATCGTTGCCCACTTCCCGTTGCCGCACGATGGACTTATTATGACTATGTAAAAATTCAATGGGGTTTTCAATGGTAATAATGTTAACGGCTCGTTCTGCATTGACCATACCAATAATGGATGCAAGTGTGGTACTTTTACCACTCCCCGTTGGTCCTGTTACCAGCACCAAACCCCGCGGTAGACGCGCAAAATCTTTGGCCACAGCAGGTAAACCCAACTCTTCCATACTAGGTACTTCCCAAGGTACCGCTCTCATCACCACATCAATGGAGCCACGCTGTATCATGGCGCTGCCACGAAAACGACTTAGACCAGGTACAGAATAGGAAAAATCCAAATCCCATTCCGAGAAGAGAGATTCTTTTTGCCGCTCATCGAGAACGCCATAGAGTAGATCCTTCACATCGTCACCCGTCAACTCCGGCATCTCTAAAGGCACTAATTCACCATAGACTCTGACCATGGGAGGTATACCCACCGCCAAGTGTAAATCAGATCCCTTCATTTCCACTGTTTTAGTTAAAATTCCATCCAAATTAAAAATTGTCATACTACCACCCTCAACACTTCCTCAATTGATGTAACGCCTTGTTTGACCTTCGCTAATCCATCTTGCCGCAGTGTGACCAACCCTTCTTCAATGGCCAAGCGCTTAATATCGCCAGCAGAGCGGCGCTCAAGTGTCATCTTTTGAATCCCCTCAGTCACCGTCAACAACTCATACAAACCCAACCGTCCCGTATAGCCTGTATTACTACAGCGAATACAACCACCCGTCCGTGGTCGATAGAGCGTAATGCGATCTTCCCCATCTTCGAGGGGAAAATCAGGTATAGCCTGTGCCGCCTCCCGCGTAAGCTGGTATTGTTCTTTACACTGCGGACAGAGAAGCCGTGCTAAACGCTGGGCCAGAATTCCCACCACCGATGAAGCCGTAAGATAGGTCTCCACACCCATTTCCGTTAAGCGACTAATGGCACCCGCGGCATCATTGGTATGGAGAGTGGTAAAGACCATATGACCGGTTAAAGCCGATTCAATGGCAATACGTGCCGTTTCCTGGTCACGAATTTCACCCACCATGATAATGTCTGGGTCACTACGCAAGATGGAGCGTAGACCCGAAGCAAAGGTTAGCCCCGCTTTGGGGTTAATTTGAATCTGGTTTATTCCTTCCATCCGGTATTCCACCGGATCCTCAACGGTAATGACATTTTTAGCCACGCGGTCCACCGCACCTAAACTAGCATACAGCGTAGTACTCTTGCCGCTTCCCGTCGGTCCTGTCACCGGAATAAACCCATAAGGCATACTAATGAGTTTCTTGTACTTCTCCAAAATATGTGGTGCCACACCCAGCTCTTCCAATGTCACCATACGCCCGGACCGCTCAAGTAAACGCAGTGTTACCCGCTCCCCAAAACTGGCAGGCATAGTGGCGACCCGGATATCCACTGTCTTACCTTCCACCTTCACGGACATCCGTCCATCTTGGGGAATGCGTCGTTCCGCAATATTAATGCTGGACATAATTTTAAAGCGAGAGACCAAGGCGCCGTGCATATGTCGAGCGGGACTCATGACATCATGGAGCACCCCATCAATGCGAAAACGTACCCGTAGCGTTTTTTCATATACTTCAATATGAACGTCACTAGCCTTAGAGTTTACCGCTTGCGTCAAAATCACATTGGCCAACTGCACGGCAGGTTTTTCTGTACCCTGTACCGTCATCAATGCTTCTTCTTCTTCAGGATACACTTCATCTGAATCGGACTGTTCCACACTTATACTGGTCTGGCTGTAGTTTTTTATGGCGGCCTGTAATTCACTATCGGTAACCATTACCGGCTTAATACCATAGCCCGTTAAAACACGTAAATCATCCAAGGCCAAAATATCTAACGGCTGCTCCATCCCCACCACCAAGCGACCATCCTCTGAAAAATCAATGGGTAAAACGCGGTAACGTCGTGCTGCTTCTGCAGTAATGGTGACCATAGCAGCTGGATCCACCGGATAGGTATCCAAAGAGACAAAGGGTACGCCAGCGCGTTGCGCTAATACCTTGGCCACATCCTCTTCGCTACAAAAGCCCAACTCCACCAGTACTTTACCCAGCATGCCTTTCTCACCGGTTTGTACTTTCTGATGGTGGATCGCTTCCCCTAATTGCGCCTCTGTAATAATGCCTTCCTGGACAAGTCGTTTACCTAATAGGTCGTACATACTCAACTGACGCACTTTTCACTCTCCTACTCTATGGCGCTAAAGCTCAGGCCAACCAGCACACCACCGGGATACATGCGCTCCATGCTAATACGAACGCCTGCTTCTGTAATAGGCCCATCCACCAGTTTCTTGACCAAATCCTCTAGTAAACCGATTTTTTGCCCGTTCACAGTCACTTCGACCGCCCATATCCGACCCACCTGAGCTAATTGTACCTCTTGCTGTCCTTGCCAACGTAATGTTTCGCCCACGGGCACATTCGTCCGTAATACTCGCTCATCATCCACAAATACATCTAACCAACAACGCTCTAATGTCGTTACTTCTAGTGTAATTTCACCGGCCGACGGTTCTTCTATCGGTGGCTCATCTGGGTCATCAATTGGTTCCTCCACAGGAGGAGGGGGTTCAATTACTTCACCAGATCCTTCCACAAAGGGATTGCGCCCCGACGTATCAACCGTTCCCTGTTCTTCCTGCCACTCATCAGACGCAGACGCTAAGACAAAGGGATTCCGACCTTCAGTGGGCACCGTGCCCGCCTCACCGGTACTTGTACTGCCACTACGTGTTGCAAAGGGATCGCGCTCGGGCACATCGGCACTCACAATGGCAGGTACTTTTTCCTTTTGCACCACGATGGGTTCAGTATCCGCGTCCACAGGTGGTGGTGCTTGTTTGCCACAGCCACTCACCAGTAGCGTCAACAGTAACAAAACTAGCCACAACCGTCTCATCATCAGACCTCTATTCTGCCGCATAAAACGCGCTTGCTCGAATATTTACCGTCATCTTATCTTCACTCTCATCCACACGCAATTCATCAATGCGTAGTGACCGTTCATACACCTGTAAATAATCTAGAAAATACAAAATCTCATGATACGTACCCGCAAGTAAAATCTGTACCGGCATTTCCGTATAGTTATCCACGTCAACACGTTCAGCAAAGCGGATTTGGACAAAATCCATAGTAGCCAAATCGGCACCCGATTGTAAATCCAAAAGTAATTGATCTTCAAGCGGTTCGTTGGGTAGCGATTGTGCCAACACAGTCATATCGGCTTCCAACTGCCCTTTTTGCTTATTTAATTCCTTTACTACAATTAAACGAGCTTCTGCCGTGGCCAAGGACTGTTGCTCTAATGCCAATTCTTCACGCGCGAAACGAAAATCTTGAAACTGCATAAAACATACTAATAAACCCACAAAAATTACCACAACTAAGAACAGGGTCAACCAGGGGGTTTTCTTTTTATTCATTGTCTTCACCCCTCTTTAATGGTTCATACAAATCGCCCACACCCACCACAGCTCGTACCTCAAAGCGAACCAGCTTTTCATCATCAGTTTCTTCTGCTGCCGAAAAACTAACGCGCACATCCGATACACCTTCAATGCCCTGCAGTGATTCCACCCAGCTAGCGGTGGAAGGGTGATTATAGGTCAGACCCCGCAACGTCATGAAGCCTTGCTCACTATCACGAGTCACAGCCACATTGGTTAGCCACACATTGGCGGGAATATTAACGCCCAGAGCACTCATGGTATCGCGCCAACCAAACGTGTTACCCATGGCCAGCCGCAACATATCAACTTTGTTATTCACGACGCCTTGCAGCTCCACCACCGGTTGATATGTAGCAATCTCCGTCTCTAGCGCCAGTCGCTTTGTTTCCGTTGTCGTCACATTACGCTTAACCTGCAACGTCAGCATAAATAAAGCAGCAAAACCCAGAATTAACACCACCGCCACCGCTGTCGTCATTTTTACAATGCGACCTTGGGCGACTTTACGTTTACGTTCAAGGATAATTTCAACGGGCAATAAATTCACTGTACTCATAACTACACCTCCAGGCCGCGTAAGGCTAAACCGGTACTCACTGCAAATTCAGGACCACTTAAATTCACCTGAAGCTTCGCTTTACCCGTTTTTACCCTCGCTGCCGGCTCCAGTACGCTTACGGTTACGCCGAGATTCTCTCGTAAGAATTCAACCAAACCCGTAATTCGGGCACCGCGCCCGCTTAAAAGTAGCCAATCAACATCATTTAATTGATCCTGTTTAACATAGTAACTAATGCACTGTGGAAGGGAACAATAGTTTTGCTCACAAAAGCAGAGATTTCGCTACTATCCATACTTTC
>JANKMV010000082.1 GCA_024650095.1 Bacillota bacterium
AGGATTCGCACTTTAAGCATCTCCGGCAGGCATTGAATTTTCGTATTTGGTAGCCGACCATGCGTTGTAAGTCGTTGTGTTTTGCTACGTTCATCGTTTTAACCTTGACCGAGTAGTCATATCCATTCTGTGCAAAGGGTTGAATAGAAAGGATCGGCACATTGGTTTTAAGATCAACAACAATGACTTCATTAATAAGCTTGCGTCCAAGTTCAGGCGCTACTCTCCCAAAGGGAGTGAACAAACCAATCAATTGGTCATCCAAAGGTTTAATTAACTGATACACCTTAGCGTTGTTTTCAGTCGTGCAGTTGGTATAGTGTAACTTGATATCGTCTGCAGCTAGCACACCGTTGCCACCCTGACGGGCCTTCCACTTTCCTGTGTCTACATATACTTCGGCATCAGGCTTGCCGATGCGTCGTGCAAAACCCACCAAAAAGTCCCGCCATTTGGTGGCCTGCTCTGGCATGTAAATTTGAGAAAGGAACTGTGCCTTTTCGCTATTATTAGGACAACACCAGCACCCGACACGATCATAACCTAGGCGATAGGCATCATTAAAATCAATATCCTCGCTGAGGGTGTAGAGCCAGATATCAATGTCTTTCCAAAAGAATATAGGTGACGCAACCTTCTGTCTGTGTATCTTCACCGATTCAGCATTGTCTTCGATACGGTTATACTTACTTCGGCTAACAGATTCGCATTTGCGGATTCCATAAAATGTCAAGATATCCCGTTCTCGATAAAGGCTGTTCAATACACGGGAGATGGGGCCAGTTTTAAACATATAGCAACACCAGCGAAGTATCCGCGCAGGGGGGCCAATGTCCTCACAGACCTTGTAAAAATCCTGCTCCTTGTTGATCGCTGTTTTAAAAATAGCCTTAGGATTGTTTTTCCTAAACCGTTCTGTGTACTCAATGGTGAGTGGAAATTCCAGCGTTGTATTTCCAAAGATATGAACCAAACTTGGGTCGGTCAAGGCACGAACTGCTAAATCAGCAGTCACTGTGGAATCCTTACCACCAGAAAAAGACACTACAATGCATTCATGGGGATAGTTTGCTGAAGTCTTATTAATAAACGAAAACGCCTCGTCCCAAATATAGTTCAGCCGTGCCTGATTAACAGCTACAAACTTCTCAATATTATAGTTAAAAAACTCATAGTTGTTTTGTTTGCTGTACTCCTCAAGCAGCAATCGAATAGCATCCGGAGAGTGCTTCCTGTATGATTTGATAGAAACCACAATCGATTTCCCGTCGACATAGTAGCGACTATTTGAAGCCCACACGCTTTTATCTATATAAGCAAGAGGCTTGTCCAAAATAATTTCAAACAGTAACCGCTCCTCAGGGAAAACTGGGCGCAGGTCAGCGCACAGGTATTTGGTGTCCCGCTTACAAGTAGGGCAAATATTTTTATCTATACTGTTAGCCGCCATGATAATTGGCACCTTGCAATCAGAACACCAATAAATCTCGTAGGGTACATCCTCGGTTAAGTTGCCGCATAATTCACACTTGTCCTGCTCAGTCTCTCGCTTACAGTTCTTACACCACAAAAAGGATCACATCCTGTCTAATGTTGAATATAACAGCTACTTTCGCCTATTACTAAACAAATTTAGCATAATATAAGAATATAACATTTCTTGGACACAAGGGTGTCCTTGCTTTTTGCTATGCTTCTTAACGTATATTTTCGCCATACACAGTCTACATCCTTTAGTTCTCATACCTTTTATAACAGCAGAGGATTTTTGTTGAAATACGTCGAAATTTCTAACCATGTTGGAGATCTCTTATATTACCATTTTCAGTTTTGCGATGTCGTTAACTCTCGCAACCCATATAAAGCTCGGTCGCTGCTCTCCCTCGCAAAGGTACTCGCAAAGGTACCGGGTCCGCCCCGGATTATGTCGAAAGTAGATTTATGGTATTGTTTTGTGAAACAACGCCAGGTGATAGCGGGTGAGTTTGACTTGATCCTGTAATTGTCTAATCTCATTATTTTGAGGAAAAGAACTACCCCCTATTGGTTCTATTCCTTTTAGCTTCTGGCGAGGAAAATCAAGTTACTTATTCTTATGCAACGCTAGCAACTGTAGATGAACAGTTCGCAGCAATACCGTGTCCGCCCCGATCCACCCCGCAGTTTGTCCAATGCAAGTTACCAAATTTGTGGCCGGGTGCTATCTGAAATTTATCGAACATACAAACGCGGAGCAAACGTAAATGGGGTTGGTATTCTAGCAATGACATATTATCGCTATCGACAAAACCCGTACGTCGGCACCTGATAAACGCTCTATAGTCATATGGTCAGCGCGTTCCACATTATCATTTCCACTATAGCCATTAAGCTTTTCATGAACAATCATACAGACTCGCCTTTATAAAATGCTGCCGGCTCTTGATGCAGTTATGTGCAGGCAGGGTCAGGCGGCAATGTCGTATTCTAAAGTAAATAAACAAAAGGAATGTCTGCTGGTGCTAATTGGATCTTTTTTAAAAGATATAGGTCAATCCACACATACTCGTCATGATCTACTAATTTTATTTCCCCGCCGGTTATTTTGCCTTTGAATGCTAGTAATCTAATGGGACCAGCGTCATAGAAATGAATATTTTCACCTACATAGTCACCTATTTCTATTTCTATATTCATTTCTTCCTGTAATTCTCTGATTAAGCATTGTTGTGGGGTTTCACCATTTTCAATCTTGCCTCCTGGGAACTCCCAGTAGCCTGCTAGTTTCTTTCCTTGTTTTCTTTTGGCGATGAGGACTTGGCCTTTTGAATTTTCTAAGATGGCTGCGGCTACATCAATCATTGTTTCACTTCCTATAGTATGTTTTTGTTGGCTTTGGGAACGAGCATTGGCGGCATTTCTTCTTTTAATCGCGAGATAAAAGTTTTATTGCCGGAATGGCTTACATAGTTGCAAGTACCTAGAAAGATATACGGAGATGTATAGCCGTTTTCTTTTTTGTACTCTCGGACGAAGAGTGCTATTTTATGGTTTAGTTTTCTATGGTTAATATATCTGTTAGCGGTGCTGCTACCTTGAGAGACTGTACTTTGGGTTTGCCAGTGAAAGAGTCTTTCGTTTATGGCATAATCTTCGTATAGGGTGGAAGGGCAGAAATCTTTATCCGATTTGATAAACGTGATTAGGAAAATATCTATATGCTTTTCTTTAAAGTACATAACACCTTCCCTGGAAATCGCAACAGTACCGGCTACGCACCAAACCACACCGTAATTCGCCGAATGCGGTTCGAAGACAGAGTTACAGAGTGCCTAACAAGGTTCTAGGAACATTCTCTTACAGTTTGTCCCGGTTTACTCCTTTCATCTAACCACTCCTTACCAGTTGTCCTCCAAATTGTTAGAATAACAGATTAGTCAACTTAAAAAGAAATGCATATAAGTCATTACTAGCGTGATTATCAACCTTACCCCGTAACCAATTTATTTGTCTTTTTCAAGTACTTCGCCGGTATAGGCTTACGTAGCTTCCACGTTATATTCATCGGCCTACTGCCATCATGTGTTATGTAATCGGCGAGTCCTAAAAAGGTATACGGTGCCGCGCCAAAGATATCTCTTTTAAACTCGCGCACAAATAAGAGTATTTTGCTGCCTTGCCGTCTATGATGAATATATCGCTGTCCTGTAGGTGAGGTAGCTGATGTTGTACTCTGGCTTTGCCAATGGAACAGCGTTTCGTTGATTGAATAATCGTTATACATTGTCGTTGGCGAATAATCCTTACCTGCTTTGTTAAGTGTTACAAAAAAGATATCTGCATCATACCTGGGCAGATATTTTACGCCCTCGCGCACCGTTGCTGGTTTAAGGAAATCCATGGCCACCAAAATCTGATCTCGGGTATAGGTACAATGCAAATCTAATGGGCAATCAAACCCTAAATCCACCGGTTCGTCAATGAAATCAATTCGGTCAAAATTGAACCGTAGTATCTCCATCAGTTCTTCAAACAAAACGGGACTGGCCTTCAATTGCAAAAGCCCATCCTTAATGCTTTCAAATCCACAGTTTTCTGCAGACTTCTGCCACACCGTGAATTGGAACATCTGCAGCATTCTTTTTTTCTTCTCGGACAACCAGTTCATATTGAGATTTTCTGCTTTTGGCAACTCCTCAAGCAAAAACTCGATCCAGCGACGGGAGTCTAGGGCACAGATTCGCTGGAACGCTTTAGTCATGAGTAACTCCATTGGTTCATCAAAATCGTCTTTTACACCTGCCATAACACATAGACGCGAAAAGTTATCTCGGAGATAGATATTGCGTATATCCAGATGATAATAAGTAACAAAGTTAGCTAAAGATAGTGTGCGACCACTATCCTCTTCAAAAGTAGCGATACGCGAAACTAGTCCAGCTTTGACGCCAAAGGAATTTCGTATATTTTCCAAAATATGCTGTTTTGCTTTTCGCTCAAGTTGGATGTAACAGCCTTTAGGTACAGCGGTAAATCCATCTACGATCTCCCGTTGTACGCTTTTCGTTGTGTTAGATAACAGAGCAGAAAATTTATCTTCGAAGTTATATTTCTTGCTGGCTTGACCGATAAAATCTAACACTGTCAGGCAATCTTTACCTTCAGATAAACGTAGACCACGACCAAGCTGCTGTAGAAAGACCGTTAAACTCTCAGTCGGGCGCAAAAATAGTACCGTATTAACTTCTGGAATATCTACCCCTTCATTATAGATATCAACCACAAAGATAAATCGCACTTCACCATTGACAAGACGTTGCTTTGCAGTATGTCTCTCTTGGGTTGGTGACTGTCCAATCAAATATATCGAAGGAATCCCATGTGTATTGAAGTAGCTGGACATATATTTTGCGTGTTCAATTGAAACACAAAAACCTAAACCCTTTACTTCATCGATGTCCGTCACATATTTAAGGATAGATTGAATGATCATATTCGCACGCTTATCAGCAGCAAAGAGATCGAAGGTATAAATATTTGTTAGTTCAGCCTTGTCATATCCACCCCGTGTCCATTTAAGTGAATCTAAATCCACCGTGTCTGTAACCCCGAAATACTGGAATGGACTCAGTAGCTTACGATCAATAGCCTCCGGTAAACGGATTTCTGTCGCTATGCGGTTATCAAAATACTCGAGGATACTCTTACCATCCATACGTTCTGGAGTCGCGGTAAGACCTAGCAATATTTTCGGTTTAAAATAGGCAAGTAACTTTTGATAGGTAGGTGCTGCAGCATGATGAAATTCGTCTACAATGATAAAGTCATAAAAGTCTGATGATATCTTGTTATGTAGTTCTTGCGAATTCAGGGTTTGAACTGAAATAAACAAATGATCCAAACTTTCTGGTTTATACCTTCCCACAAATAAGTGACCAAAATTTGTGTTCTTTATCACTCCCTGAAAACAAGCGGCACTCTGTTTTAGAATTTCTTCGCGGTGAGCAACAAACAATAGCCGGTTTGGCTTACTAGGGTTTTCCTTACAAAACCGATGGTAGTCAAACGCAGAAATTACTGTCTTACCGGTACCTGTAGCTGCCACGATAAGGTTTTTATAATAACCTCTCACCTTGCGTTCTGCATCTAATTTATCCAATATCTCTTGCTGGTACGGATATGGCATAATATCAAAAATAAAGGGTTGGTTGGTATTACCTTGATAATTTTCGGCTTTCAACGCATATTCAAGTCGAGCTTTTTCTTGCTCGCTATATAGTTCAAACTCTGTTGAACTCCAGTAACTTTCAAAGGTTGCTTTGATCTTCAAAATAGTTTCCGGTAGGTCCCGTACTGTAACCTTTACGTTCCATTCCAAGCCACTTGAAATAGCCGCGTTAGATAAATTAGATGAACCAACATATGCAGTCGTAAACCCAGTTTTACGATAAAACACATATGTCTTTGCATGAAGTCTAGTACGTTTGGTATCATAAGATACTTTAATTTCTGTATTTTGTAGCTGCCGAAGTTCTTCTATTGCCTTAACATCGGTTGCGCCCATGTAGGAAGTGGTGATAACACGAAGCCGACCACCACGCATAGTAAAAGCGCGCATCTCGTCGATAATAAGACGAAGCCCGCTCCATTTAATAAAAGATACCAGCATATCAATACTATCAGCTGATGCAATTTCCTTTTTCAGTTCAGTGAACATACTAGGCTCGTGAATCGCTCCCGTAAATAATGAGCTTTGTGCAATGGATGTATGCGGTCGGATGATTGCTTTTCTTTCGTCTAACGCATAGATTGTATTTTGCTTATCCAATACAGCAAGTAACTGTTCCGCTCGTTCATCAACCATAAGTGAATCAATAGCAACTTCCTCTGTCACCTGGGCAATGACACTAACGATCATATTTGCTAATTTTACCTGATTTTTAATGTCATCGTTGCCGTTCTTAACCTGCTGCAAACCTTTTTCAAGCACATCTGCTATGTACTTTGCTAAAACCTTCGAAGCTTCTTCTCTATCAATAGACGCCGTGGATGTAAGCTTGTCCACAACTTCGTCAAGGTCTTGTCGAAGTCTTTTACTTATGACCTGTTCATATAATCCCGATTTCAACATTACAACACCTCGAATATTACAAATTGTATATTTCTCGCCTGGCTACATTTGGTCAATAGTCTGTTCTAATCCTTTTGCGTGTGATTAGGGTTTTTATTCTTTAAACAGTTCAATATATTGTAATTCTATAAGGTCGAAAAACTACGGAGTAAAGATGTTGCCAAAAACATCCTGATTATTACATCCGTCAAAAACGTTTCTCGTTAATGGTATCCTAACTGCCGAATATTGCCTACTGATTATATTGGATAATGTGCAACTCATGGCCAATAAGCATGGATCGTTATAAACATAATGGGCAATTCAAAGTATCTTTAATTTTTGATATCTTCATCAACAAAAAACTCTATACTCAGCAATTAGCTTTGCCCTGGCAACTCATTTTTCCATTTGCCAATCCTTTTCTTGACATCTTTGATTTCAATTCGTTTTTCTACATCAGAAAGCTCTATCGCTAAGACAAAGGCAGCCGATGATTCAATAACATTTTCATCTAACGTCCAAAAACCTTCGGTTAAGCGCGTGCTTTCAATTATTTTTATAAACTCCGCAGTACTAATAAATTTTGTGTACGACTCATCTTTGAGTTCATATTCACATACTTTTCCCTTGGATAACCAAGTAGCTACATGTAATGCCAAAAATCTAATAGCATTAAGTTCATTGGTTATCGCAGATTTTATATACTCTGAATATGTTTTTTCCTCTATAAACTCCCAAAGAAAAGAAACTCTTCGCAGTTCTTTCCAATCAAATAAATTCGTAATTGCTACAAAACTTTTTGTCCTTTCTAAAAATATTGCTTCAAGCTGATACAAATTATCTAGACTAATAAGTTTGGGTTCTTGCTGTACTATATGTTTCAGCAATTCTTCCATGAGTTAGCTCAATTATATGTAAAAGATGTAATAAAAACTGAAATGATAAAAAGTCCGTGTTTGAAAGCATATTAACAATAATATTGAAGCGAATGTTTTCATCACTAATTCTAAAGAGTAAATCCGAAATCGTATAAACACTAATTGTTGAATCCGCACCTATCAACTGCATTTTTTTCTCTGCAATTCTTCCACTTTGAAAAACTAACACACTCAAAATGAGCTCTATTCTTTCTTCAGGAATCCTTGACAAATTATACTTAATTTCCTTTAAATAAACATCAAACAGGTCGCGTTCATTAAACGCATCGATATATGACCGCAACTCATCGTCTTCCATGCGCAATAAAGAATCATCAATTTCGTTTCTGCTGATTTTTATATTGTCTAAAGAAAGTGAAAAATACAAATCAAATTTACTCTCAGAAGCTATTCTCATTGCCTGATGAATTTCGGAGGGTGTTTGAAAAACACTTGAAAATGAAATTCTATTAGAAAACATAGGAAATAAACTTGCAACAGCCTTTAGCATAACTTGGGGATTTTCCGGATAAATTTCTTGAAAACGTTGTAACATTTCCTCCTCTCGTTTTCTTAC
>JANKMV010000083.1 GCA_024650095.1 Bacillota bacterium
GTTATTTTAGCGTATATTTTAAATCCCTTGGTAGAATTCCTGGAAAATCGCCGAGTGCCGCGTTCTTTGGGGATTTTACTTATTTATGCGGTTTTTTTTATTGCAGGCTTCATCTTTAGTGTCACTGTCATTCCTAGCTTAATTAATGATTTGCAGAAGCTCGGAGAGATGGTGCCACAGTATACGGAGCAATTCCAACAGTTTTTATTTAATCTGCAGTCTAACTATCGGCGTATTAATCTACCAGAGAGTCTCCGTCTAGCTCTAGACCAAAATATACTTGAATTACAAATAGGGGTACAGGCAGTGCTTGAGCGGGCCACTGGCACTGTTTTAAGTATTTTTTCTAATCTAATGACTATTCTAGTTATTCCCTTAGTCGTTTACTATATCTTGAGAGACATGGATAGTCTCAAACGATCTCTGGTGCTCTTGTTCCCTAAGAAGTACCGCAACTGGATCACCTCCATGGGGAGCGAAATGGATCGGACACTGGGCGCTTATTTTCGGGGTATGCTCATTATTTGCTTTTTGGTTGGTTTCATGACGTATCTTGGCTTAGTTGTGGTGGGATTAGATTTTGCCCTTATTCTTGGCATTATTTCTGGTTTGACTAACATCATACCCTATTTTGGTCCCATTATTGGGGCTATTCCCGCTATTCTTCTTGCATTATTAACCTCGCCAAGCCAAGTGATGAAGGTCATTTTGGTCTATGTAATTGTACAGCAGTTGGAAAGCCAGGTTATTGCTCCGCAAATCCTCGGTCGCAGTCTGGGCTTACATCCCTTAGTCGTGATTATCATTTTAATTGTGGGGGGTAAATTCTTTGGTTTACCTGGCTTAATTTTCGCGGTTCCTCTGACAGCCATCATTCGTATCTTTTTAAAACATGCGGTGGACCTGGCAGCCAATCGACCCTAATTTTTTATCGTAGTAGCTAAGCGCATCAACAGTAAGTGTGCAGAAAATGTTTTACATGTTGGCTTATCTGGCCTTTGTACATCTTTTGTCATCGTCAGTTTATTGACATGCTTTGCATTCCTCTTATATAATGGACTTTGATACGATTCAGGGAGGGTTTGGCATGCTGTCCAAAGATATCCGGGCTACGTTCTTGGACTTTTTCCAAGAGAAAGATCATTTAATTCTACCGAGTTTTTCATTAATCCCTCAAAATGACCCCACCTTACTGTTAATTGGTGCGGGGATGGCACCACTTAAGCCATATTTTACAGGGGAGAAAAAACCTCCTCATCCACGTGTAGCCACGTGTCAAAAGTGCGTGCGCACGCCAGATATTGAACGTGTGGGTCGCACGTCGCGACATGCAACGTTCTTTGAGATGTTAGGCAACTTTTCTTTCGGTGATTATTTTAAGGAAGAGGCCATCTTCTGGGCGTGGGAACTGGTGACTACGGCGTTTAAATTGCCGGAGGACAAGCTTTATGTCAGCATCTACGAAGATGATGATGAAGCGTTTGATATTTGGCATAAGAAAGTGGGATTAGCCCCTGATCGTATATTCCGTCTTGGTAAAGCCGATAATTTTTGGGAAATCGGCCAGGGTCCCTGTGGTCCCTGTTCTGAAATATATTATGATTTAGGTCCAGAACGTGGCTGCGGCCGCCCGAATTGTGAAGTAGGTTGCGATTGTGACCGCTATATGGAAGTGTGGAACTTGGTCTTTACCCAGTTTAGTTGCACGGAAAGTGGCGATTACGTACCGTTAACACAGCGTAATATTGATACAGGTGCCGGGCTAGAACGTTTAGCCATTATCTTGCAGGAAGTTAACAATCTCTTTGAAATTGATACAGTTAGACCTCTGCTTAATCACTTTTCTCAGGTAACGGACACAAGGTATGGAAAAAATAACGCCAATGATGTATCGCTGCGGATTTTAACGGAGCACTTGCGGGGCATTTCCTTTTTGATCGGAGATGGTATTCTTCCGGGTAACGAGGGGCGCGGCTATGTGTTGCGTAGATTGTTACGTCGTGCCGTACGTCATGGTCAGATTTTAGGCGTCACTGAGCCATTTTTACATAAAGCGGTTACTTTGGTCGTGAGCGAATATGGAAGCTTTTATTCAGAGTTGGTGCAAGGGCACGAATATATTGAAAAAGTGGTCCGTCTCGAAGAAGAGCGTTTCTATGAAACACTAGAGCAAGGGATGAAAATTCTCACTGAGCTGATGAATAACACAGGGACAAAAGGTATTTTGTCTGGCGAGGCGGCCTTTAAATTATATGATACCTATGGATTTCCCATTGACTTAACTAAAGAAATTCTTGAAGAAAAAGAGCTACTTTTGGATGAAGAAGGATTTACAGCTGCGTTGGAAGCCCAGCGGAAGCGGGCGCGCTCTGCCCGTAGTCATACTGTCTACGATAGCGATGAAAACGCTTATCAGAGTGTGCGTGGGCTTGTCAGCGAATTTAGCGGTTATGATATGCTCGCCGCAGAAAGTCAAGTCTTGGCTGTCCTTAAAGAAGGTGAACGGGTAGCTGAGGTTACCATCAAAGACGAAGTGGAAGTGGTGCTGGCGAAAACACCATTTTACGGTGAACGTGGCGGCCAGGTTGGTGATAGCGGTCAGATTATGTCTGCCACTATGACCATGGATGTCGTCGACACCATCATTACACCAGACGGACAGGTCATCCATCGTGGCGTGATCACCAAAGGCGTTTTGCGTGAAGGCGATCGTGTCCACGCCACTGTTACAGCAAATAAACGCGAAGATGTCTGCCGCAATCATACGGCTACTCATTTGTTGCATAAAGCCCTGCGAGACGTCCTGGGAGGACATGTGAACCAAGCAGGTTCGCAAGTTTCTAGGGAGCGGCTACGTTTTGATTTTAACCATTTAAGCTCGCTCTCACCGGAGCAATTAAACACAGTGGAACAACAAGTCAATGAAAAGATTTGGGAAAATCTCTCCGTAGATGTTACACTGGCTAGCTTGGATGAAGCCCGGGACATGGGAGCTACAGCTCTTTTTGATGATAAATATGGTGAATCGGTCCGCGTGGTACGAGTGGGTGATTATAGTATGGAACTTTGTGGTGGTACACACGTGCATAACGCGGGAGAAATTGGCTTATTTAAGATTGTTTCCGAAGCGGGTATTGGCGCTGGACTGCGTCGCATTGAGGCGGTCACTGGAGCCGGCGCGTATCAATGGTTTAGTGCACGTAATCAAGTGTTGGAACAGGCTGCCGCACAACTAAAAGGAAGTGCACTGCAACTCCCCGAGAAAATTAGTGGACTTCAAACAGAAAATAGAGAATTACAACGTGAAAATCAACGTCTGCAGCTAAAACTGGCTGGCATGGAAGTGGATGGGCTACTAGATGATGTGTCTCTTAAAAGTGGAGTGCCGGTGCTTAGCGCCCATGTTAGCGCCGGGAATATGGAAACATTACGGGAAATGGGCGATCGCTTAAAGAATAAACTAAAGTCTGGGGTCGTTGTGCTAGGCGCCATTGCAGAGGGTAAAGTGTTATTGGTGGGTGCGGTTACCACAGATTTGGTAAAGTTAGGCTATCATGCAGGTAAACTGGTGGGTGAAATCGCTAAATTGACGGGTGGTGGCGGTGGTGGCCGTGCAGACATGGCACAAGCAGGCGGAAAAGATCCAAATCAACTAGACAATGCTTTAAAAAAAGTTGATGATTTAGTGCAAAGGCAAAAGAAATAAAGAGGTAATATTTACATCAGGGTAGAATACATCTAATTAATGATCCTGCCGTGGGGGTGAAGGTATGGAATCTTTTGATCAGACAATGAAGTTTAAGCGAACTGCAGACGATGAAACGTACCAGGCTAAAGATGTGTTTTCTGTGGTGTACGGTGCACTAAAGGAAAAAGGCTACAATCCCATTAACCAGATTGTAGGCTATCTCCTTTCCGGTGATCCCGCCTATATCACGAGCCACCAAAATGCTAGAGTGCTTATCCGAAAGCTAGAACGAGATGAGTTATTGGAAGAATTGGTGGCTTCGTATCTTACTACGCTTGATAACGAGTAATGATGGAATATCGTATTCTGGGAAAGACGGGAATCCGTGTTTCCCGTCTTTGTTTTGGCACACTTACACTGGGACCACTACAGTCCAATCTAGCGCTTGAGGATGGAGCCCGCTTGCTTGAAATCGCATTCGAGGCGGGCGTCAATTTTTTGGATACAGCAGACCTGTATGGTACCTATCCCTATATCCGGCAAGCGATTCGTCATCGCATAGAGAGGCCAGTTATCGCGTCTAAATCATACGATTATACACGTGCTGGCATGAAGGAGAGTCTGCAACGGGCATTAACAGAGATGGACGTACCCTGCGTGGATATCTTTATGTTACACGAACAGGAGTCCCACTTAACATTAGCAGGCCATCGTGCCGCGCTAGAGTATTTATTTGAAGCCAAGGAAGCTGGACTCGTGCGTGCGGTGGGCTTTTCCTGTCATACCGTGGCAGCGGTGCGCGCAGCATTATCCATGCCCGAAATTGATGTGATACACCCCTTGGTTAATGAGCGGGGGGTCGGCGTGCAAGATGGTACAGCCGCTGAGATGCTCACAGCTGTAAAGCAGTTACACCAAACAGGCATGGGTATCTTTGCCATGAAACCGTTGGGGGGCGGCCATCTCATCCCTAATAGTGATGTGGCCTTTCGCTATGTGTTGGAACAGTCTTGCCTCGATGCCATTGCCGTGGGGATGGTAACAGCTGAGGAAGTCACCTATAACTGTGCGCTCTTTGCAGGAGAAGCGGTATCGCACACAGTGGCGGAAATACTGCGTCAA
This sequence comes from Bacillota bacterium, assembly GCA_024650095.1. Classification (GTDB taxonomy): domain Bacteria; phylum Bacillota; class Dethiobacteria; order Dethiobacterales; family Dethiobacteraceae; genus JANKMV01. The sequence continues at coordinate 4,811 of JANKMV010000083.1, forward strand.
AAGAAACGTAGCCTGCAGGTGCAGGCGTGGTGCACCGGCTGTGGTACCTGTACAACGTACTGCCCGCAAGGCGCACTGCATGTGGAAAATGGACAAGTTGTAGTTGCCACAGATCATTGCATTCTTTGTGGTTATTGTGGGGCGCATTGCCCTGATTTTTGTCTAAAAATCTATTAATATTGAGGAGTTTTATGCGGATACTGGGATTGGACGTGGGTGACCGCACCATCGGAGTCGCGGTTAGTGATGAACTGGGTTGGACAGCACAGGGTCTAGAAGTCATTCGGCGCAGTGACTGGGTTAAGGACCTGCAACGTTTACGTGAATTGTGTGAGCAATATTCCGTAACGCGACTTGTTGTGGGGTATCCTAAAAATATGAATGGCACCATCGGCCCGCGCGCTGAAATTTCAGCAGCTTTTGCCGAACGCATCTCACAGGAACTAGAAATACCGGCTACATTATGGGATGAGCGGCTCACAACCATGGAGGCAGAGCGCATGCTAATTTCCGCCGATGTTAGTCGTAAGAAGCGACGTAAAGTCATTGATAAAATGGCCGCTGTCTTAATTCTGCAAAATTACCTACAGGCCCACTCCGCTTCTGGTTCGGATAAAAACCGGTAAAACTGTAAAGAATATGGGCGTTTACTCAATTGAAGAAAGAGGTGTATAATATAATGACAGAGTTGCATGATGAGGTTGTAACGTTAGTGGACGAAGAAGGAAAAGAACACGACTTTATGGTGCTTGACATTATCATGGTAAATGAAAGTGAATATGCCATTATGATTCCCACACTTGCCACCGATGAAGAAGTTGCAGAAGAAGAACAAGAAGCCATTATTTTCCGCATTGATGAAACAGAGGGAGAACAGGCATTAACCGTCGTGGAAGACGACGCAGAATGGGATGCTGTTGCTGCTGCGTGGGAAGAACTGGCTGATTTAGGTGATGATGAAGAGGACGACGAAGAATAAATGGAGCGGGAAACACGGAGGTTTTCTGTATGACAATGGGGAAAGCACAACGACTGCTACTGGGGATTTTTATCCTGTTGCTCGTCGCGGCAGGCTTGTTTGCCATACAATTAAATATTTGGCTAAAACCTGTGCCAGCCATGGCTCAAGAACCCGTAATGGTATCCATACCGTCCGGTTCTTCCTCCATGGGGATCGCTAACATCTTGGCAGAGAATAAACTTGTACGCCATGCCACTGTGTTTCGTTATTATGCCAAATTTCGCGGTATGGACCAGGAGCTACAAGCCGGTAACTACATTTTGAGTTTTGGTATGACTATGGATGAGATACTGCGCGAACTATTAGAAGGAAATGTGTATAGGCCTACACAAACCGTAACTATTCCCGAAGGGTATACGATAGAGCAAATAGCCCAACGTCTGGAAATGACGGGTTTGGTGGAAGCCAAAACCTTTATGGAACTGGTGAAAGATTCGGTGCCAGAATTGGGCAAGGTGTTACCGGGTCAACGTTACGCTATGGAAGGTTATCTTTTTCCAGACACATATGAATTCGATGTCAATGTAACACCAGAGCAAATTTTACACCGTATGCAAGCGCGCTTGGCGGAAGTTCTAACGCCTGAAATGCGTGCCCGAGCAGACCAATTGGGATTGGAATTGCATGAAGTATTAACATTGGCGTCTTTGGTAGAGCGGGAAGTTCTCGCGGCTGCCGAACGGGATGTGGTGGCTGATGTGATGTACAATCGACTTGAAAAACAAATGCCACTGCAGCTTTGTGCTTCTGTAATTTATGCTCTAGGTGTACACAAAACGGAGATAACCATCCAGGACACGAAAGTGGATTCCCCCTATAACACCTATCAACATGCAGGTCTTCCTCCTGGACCCATTGCCTCACCGGGTAAATCGGCCATCAACGCAGTGCTTTACCCAGCAGATGTAGATTACCTTTACTATGTGGTAAAAGGTGATGGTAGTGGATCGCACTATTTTGGTCGCACACTGGCGGAGCACAATGCCAATATACGTAAATCACAACAGAATGAAAAAAATCGGTAAGTAGGCGTTTAGATGCAAAAACCTGAAATTTTGGCTCCAGCTGGAGATTTGGAGAAATTAAAAATGGCAGTCCTCTATGGGGCTGACGCCGTCTATCTTGCCGGCAAAAGCTTTGGTATGCGAGCTTTTGCCGGCAATTTTAGCGATAACGAGATGCAAGATGGTATTGCCTTTGCCCATGAGCATGGTGCTAAGGTGTATGTAACTGTTAATATCTTTGCCAACAATGAAGATATCACACAATTGCCCGCGTATTTAGTGACGCTTGCTGCACTAAACGTAGATGCCCTGGTCGTTGCAGATCCGGGCGTTTTTGCATTGGCCAAGGAAGTAGTGCCAAATCTTACCTGTCATCTCAGTACGCAAGCGAACACGACCAACTGGCGTAGTGCTCGTTTTTGGCAAGACGCAGGTTTTGCTCGTGTGGTGCTGGCACGAGAATTAACCCTTCCCGAAATAACCAGCATCCGTACACATACAGACATGGAGTTGGAGGTATTTGTGCACGGTGCTATGTGTTGGTCCTATTCAGGCCGCTGTTATTTAAGCGAGCACCTAACAGGCCGTAGTGCCAATCGTGGTGAATGTGCGCAAGCATGTCGTTGGCAGTATCATCTCATGGAGGAAAAACATCCGGGTGACTATCTCCCCATCGAAGAAGATGAACGCGGCATTTATATTCTTAACGCCCGTGACCTGTGCCTCATTGATTACATCGGCCCGCTAACTAAAGCAGGTGTTAGTACTTTTAAAATTGAGGGACGGATGAAAAGCGCATACTATGTAGCCACGGTAACGCGAGTATATCGCCAAGCTCTTGATGCCTATTGGTCTAACCCAGATCACTATATGGTGGATCCGAGCTGGCATGAAGAACTGCATAAAATCAGCCACCGGCCCTATACTACTGGGTTCTTGCATGGTAACCCAGGGGAAAGTGGGCAGGTATTCGATAGCAGTGCTCAAGTGGCAAGCCATGAATTTATCGGTGTGGTGCGTGCGTACAAAGATTTGCAAAATCGTGTTGTAGTGGAAATGCGTAACCGGTTTGCCGAAGGTGAAACGGTTGAAGTTGTGGGGCCGCACAGTGCAAGTCGCGAGTTCACCATACACAATCTTAAAAACAGTAAAGAAGAGCGTATAGTAGTGCTTGAGCAATTTCACAGCATAATGTGCGAATATAAGTGCCGCGGG
>JANKMV010000084.1 GCA_024650095.1 Bacillota bacterium
GCTGCAGGGTAGCTTTTATGAAATGTAAAGTACGGTACAGACAGTTTTATCGAGGGAACAGCATTGAATCTGCAAAGGTAGATGTAAAGTTCTTATCAGAACCTAACTCCACAAACTGAACATTTCTTGCAGAGCCCGCTGCACGTTGATATTCACTAGACGACAGCAATGCTAACTTTGATCCAGCCCCAGCTGCATTACCCACCATTGTAATCCGATCCTCTAATTCAGCGGGAATCAGGCCAATAACGCATGCACTATGCGGGTTGAGATAGTTACCAAACGCGCCAGCTAACTGCACTTGTTTAATATCATCCGTAGTTAAGCCATAGTTCTTCATCAAAATCTGAATACCAGCGGCCATGGCCCCTTTGGCCAATTGCACTTCTCTAATATCCTTTTGTGTTACGAAAATTTGTCTACCTGGTGATTCGTCATCACTCACTAAAACAAAGGCTGTGGATTTGTTGTATGGAATCAGGCGATCCTTTAGCTTAATGCCAACGGGATCAGTAACTTGATCCGGCTTCATGAAGCGTCCGCGCTCATCAATTAAACCTACTTCCACTAGGCCTGCGATCGTATCTAGTAAGGCTGAACCGCAAATCCCCAGTGGGGTTACATCGTCAATCACGGAGTATTTTAATTCTTCTCCAAACGTTATATGATCGATGGCACCTGTGGCACCACGCATGCCACAACTAATTTGAGCGCCCTCAAAGGCAGGGCCCGCGGCAGTTGAACAGGCCAGGATGCGATCCTTGTTTCCCAGGAGCATTTCACCATTTGTGCCGATATCAATCACAAGCTTTATTTCTTCGCTTTCATCAAGCTCTGTGGCTAGCAAGACGCCCACTGTATCAGCACCTACAAAGCCAGCAATATTGGAGAGGACAAACACTTTTCCAGCTGAATTAATCTCTAGTTTTACATCTTGCGGATCGATTTCTAACTGTTCACTGACAACGGGAACATAGGGAGCTAGCGCCACATCCCGGGGGTTAATACCGAGGAAGAGATGATGCATACATGTGTTACCTACAATCGTTACGGCGTAGATATCTTCACGTGTAACACCTGCTTTCTCCACTACTTCACCAATCAAATCATTGATAGCTGAGGTGACTACATTATGTAGATCGTCTAAACCAGTGGGATCTAGATTAACATGGGTAATGCGAGAGATCACATCTGCCCCAAACTGGGTTTGTGGGTTCAAGGTAGATGCCACGCTAAGTTCTTCACCCGTATAAAGGTCCATCAAGAATCCCGCAATGGTTGTTGTACCAATATCAAACGCGATGCCAAGAAGTTTTTCTGAGGTATTACCCGCTTCTAACCCTCTAATTTCGTTATTGTATATGGCAGCGGTAATATGATGCTTAGCGTCACGAAACAGATCGGGCACAGAGCGTATCACGGATAAACGAGCCTCACTGACTTCACTATCGCTACCTTGCGCCGCTAATCCATCTTTAATGCGTTGCCAGTCCGTACGGTGGTTTGTCATCGTGGCTTTTTCCACCTCAAGATAACGCTTTGTAATATGTGGTTCTACTTTTGCTGTTCTATTTAACGCTGAAAGTAGAATTTTGTGTTGCACATTTTTTTCAGCTAAAAACTCCACCGTCATATTATTTTGTACCCTCGTGATACACGCAAAGCGAATTCCTTCATTCACTTCTTCTTCTGTTAAGATTTTCAATTCTTCTTCCGAAGCTTCATGGGCGCCGGCAGTCAAACGGATAAGGCATTTGCCACACTTACCTCTGCCACCGCAGGGAAAGTCAAAATTAATGCCAACGTCGTTCATTACATCTTTTAGTGTTACTCCTGCTTCAACTTCGACTTGCATGTCTCCTGGAAATAAAATCTTGTGCTTTATCATACTCATCACCTTTCGCGTGTTTTTCATCCCTATAAATTCGTATTGTACTTAATGACTTGTGCCTAGCAATTTAATGTAATCACCACGAAAATATGTGATGCCTAATCCCATAGGCTTGTTTTCCTTACTGAATAATTTCTGCTCTACAACCAATAACGGTAATTCGTTGTATATATTCAGACGATGTTTTATTTCCTCATTGGGAATTTGAGCATAGATTACCAGTTCCTTTTTTAAGGCAAAAATAGGTGTTGCTTTGGAAAGCATTTCAGAGAATGTAGCATGCTGGATTTCTTTCTCTACGATGGGCATACCGCGGTGGTATAACAAATATTTAACATCATATGCAACGGGGTCACCATCAGTATAAAAAATACGCTTAATAACAATAACATTTTTTCTGATTGATATTTGTAAACTATCCGCCAATTTTTCATCCGGCATAATAATATTAACTTCTAACAATCGCGTTTTATCCACACTATTAATGGAGTTGCTCATTTCATCATAGTAAACAGTATACTTCGTTAAATCAGGTTTTTTGACAAAGTTGCCTTTACCGGGGATTGAATAGATATAACCATCACGAGCTAAAATGGCGAGTCCCTTACGAATCGTCATCCGGCTCGCCCCAAATTCCCTACACAGAGAATTTTCGGACTCAATGGCATCACCAGGTTTTAATGTCCCACTGTCAATTTTTTCCCTTATTGATTCAACGATTTGTGTATATACTGGAATCACCATATTTTATAGTTCTCCCTGATTTTTTTTCTCTTTAACCCATTCTAGACAGATCTTAACACCATCAAACGCATCATTTGCATATGCGTCAGCACCAATATAAGCACAATTTTCCCTCGTAAGATGGTTACCCCCAGCAATAACTTTAAGCTGATCACGCACACCTGCTTCATCTAATGCCCCAACTACATCCTTCATGGCGTCAATGGTATACGTTAACACGCCACTCATGCCTAAAATATCTGGTTTGTGTTCAATCACTTTTCTAATGAAGGCTTCTTTAGGGATATCGACCCCTAGATCTATAACTTCAAAACTGTTTGTTTCCATCAGTCCACGGAAAATATCTTTTCCAATATCATGCAAGTCACCTTGCACCGTCCCTAAAACAACTTTGCCAATTTTATTCTTATTTCTTGCATGGAAAAGCTCCGTCATTTGCTCAAGACCTAACACTTCTTTAAATATTAAGCCAGCCATAATTAAATCAGCAATAAAGTAGGTTTTACTTTCATATAATCTCCCCACAGTCAGCATGCCTTCATTCACAGCCTCTAATATATCTAACGGCTCTGTTCCATCTCGCAAGGCAGTTTCAGTTAACTCAGTAACTTTTTCTTCATCCAACTCACTTACTGCATCAATCAATTCTTGCTTAATTTTTAAGAATTCTGCCATAGTAAACCTCCACCTTATTTTTACTAACATCAGACTATCACAACAGGAAATGTATGCCTTATTCAGTTCATCGAAAAGACTTCAGTACTGGTTCCATTAGCCGTTTGCTCATTGCAAGCATTTGCAGTACTAAAAGTCATATAGCCATAGGGTACAATAACATAGTAGAGAGTAAAGATCACTTTGTCAACAATAACACGCACGTATCCTTTGTGTTCACTACTGTAGAAAAGAAAGGCGCGCTCATTCGATTCCCTCATCGCGCACTTTTTAATACTGATCACATTAGCCACTTGCTAGCTGCAAGTGATATAATTTCCTTGTCAGTATAAACAAATGGGGCTACATTAGCATTCTGCAGCCCCACATAAATTACCTTTATTTTTATGTAATCCTTCATCTAGCTTACATAAGAGAGCGCATTGTCGTTTTAGCGTGATTAACCCACCTTTGAGAAATCTTCACACCTTCAGCGGCATTGGTTGTAAAAGCATCTGCGCCAATTTGTTCGCAAGTTTCCTTCGTAACAGGATTACCACCAATAATGATCTTTACTTTTCTTTTTTAGGGCCGATTTTATTCTTACGATAAGCATTGGAGAAGTTACGGCAGAAACGATCCCGTCCTAGCAGGGCCTCTGTTGCCAACAAGGCAGCCATCATATCTCTGTTCAAAGGATCCATAATTGCTGAATCCATACCCTCATAAATAGCAAGGGTGAAGAAGGTTGTGTTAATAACTTTTCTAAGTGGCATACTGAAGGAAATATTACTTAAGCCAGAGGTAACTTTAATAGTGGGATAGAGCTCTTTAATTGTTTTGAGGGTCTCCAAAAACTTAAGCAGGGATTGCGTATCCGTGGAAAGAGCCATAACTAACGGATCAATATGGATGCGATCAGGAGTAATATTATATGTAGCTGCTTTCTCTACGATGGCCTTTGTAATATTAACTCTAGTTTCTACATCAGCGGGAATTCCTTTATTGTCGCAAGTTAGCGCAATAACTTCCCACTCTGTTCCCTCGATTAAGGGAAAGATAACATCCATTTTGTCGCCTTCTAATGAAACCGAGTTGATTAAGCCCGGACGCCTAGCATGCTTGAAAACTTTTTTAATCATTTCTGGGTTAGGGCTGTCAATACAGATTGGCGTATCCACAGCATCTTGGACAGTATTCATCAACCAGATTAGAGCTTCCACTTCGAGATCTGGTGATGTGCTGGCACATACATCGATAAAGTTTGCTCCTGCTTCAGCTTGTTTTATCGCCCGATTGCGAATAAATGCTTCGTCTCTTTCGGCGATGGCGCGACCAACGCTGGGAATCGTTCCGTTAATTTTTTCCCCAATAATAATCATATACGTTCCTCCTATATTTTATTTACAGTATCCCACACAGCCGCTAGTAACGAAGAATTATCCATGCAACTAGTGAGTGTAGGTTACCATATATAAGTGTAACTGTAAAATACCCAAACCACAAACACTTACTGCTGTCATTAACAGCCTACCCGTTTTTACAAGCATCATTCAACATACAAACGATATCTAACAGTACTCTTGCCTATACATGTATGTCAAATATAACCATAATATAACATTGAAGGTGCTAGCTGTCAACAAATAGCTGGTAAAACCCATTTAGCGATTTTACTCAGTGGCTACATGCAAAACTTCATTCATGCTACCCGTTCGATACCCTTGTAAGTCCAATGTTATATAGATATAACCTAACGTTTTCAACTGTGTAGTAATTTTGTCGGTACGTTCGACCACTTTGGCCAAATCCGTGAAAGGAACCTCAATACGTGCCATTTGCCCATGCTGTCGTACACGCAACTGGTTGAAACCTAATGTACGCAAAAAAGCTTCTGCTTGCTCAACCATAGATAACTTTTCTTTCGTGATTTGTTCACCATACGGAAAGCGCGATGATAAGCAGGCAAAGGATGGTTTATCCCATGTTGGCAAACCATACTCTTTTGAAAGCAGGCGAATTTCGTCCTTTGACAATTCTACTTCTTTTAAAGGACTTTTTACCCCCAATTCTGCTGCTGCCTGAGCTCCAGGGCGAAAATCAGCTACGTCGTCGAAATTAGCCCCATCAAGGATAAAAGGAAGGTTATGCTCCTTGGCAATTGTCTGCAATCGGCTAAATAATTCTGTTTTACAATAATAACAACGCTCCGGTGGGTTCGCTGTAAATAAATCATTTGTTAACTCATCTGTCCAGATAACTTTGTAGTTAAAACCAAGTTGTTCTGCTAAAGCAATGGCTTCACGCATCTCCTTGTCAGGAAACGTAGCCGAACATGCAGTCACCATCAACACATTATCCTGTAAAACATCATGTGCTACTTTAGCAAGAAAAGTACTATCAACTCCACCTGAATAGGCGATTACAGCCCCCCCGTATTCGGCTAACATTTTTTTTAACCGTGTAAGCTTTTTTTCAGTATCTATCATGTTGTACTCCCTTCACTCTGGCCACTTCATTATAGCCCATTGTCTTAAATTCGCTATCTGTTGGCTGACTTCCTTCTCATGAGGGAGTGCTTATGAGAAACTATTGGCTTTCTTGTTTTAAAACACTCCTATTCCTGACTAACGAACTAATCAAAGAGCTGACCTAGTAAATAGGCCAGCTCTTTTTATACGTTAAACTCAGTAAATGCTTCAGGTAATAGTTCCTGTAAGCGAAAGATACGCTGTTGCCCTCGAAGATTGCCACAAAGAATCCACATCTCAGGTGCAAACTCCATGAGAACTTGTCGGCAAGCACCACAAGGGGTAGGTGGTTCAGGCGTATCCGCCACCACAGCAAGACCGACGATCTTTCCCTTACCTTCTGCCATGGCTGTAAAAGTTGCTACCCGTTCTGCACACACCGTCAAGCCGTACGAAATGTTTTCCACATTGCAACCTGATATAATCTCCCCATCCTCTGTAACCAGGGCCGCGCCCACAGCAAAATGCGAATACGGCACGTATGCTCGTTTTCTGGCTTCCCGTGCACTTTCAAGTAAGCGGGTGAAAATTTCCATCACTAGTTCCCCCTTAATGGTGAATAGGCGGGTAATGCTATATTATCTGTTTTTTCAATTTCAATAGTAAGCTCACGCGAAACCTGGAGCGTTATCCGGATGATATCCAAGCCGCTAGCGAGTACATCAGGGTCGCCAATGGCCCGGATTACGACGGGGTTTACAGGAATACGTTCATCATTCACTAGAATGGATGGCCCCACACAGCGTATGGCAGAAGTAACCGTTAGACGTTGATTGCCAATGGATACTCCACGGGCCCCCGCAGCGAACAACTCATTAACGGTGTCCCTCACATCAGTTTCATGAATAATGGCATCATTGGTGTAGCCATCCGTCTTATCATATATACTGACAATAATGCCTGCGCCCGACATTTGTGCATAGCCAGCTTGCGTGCGCAGGTCGTGCACAGTAACACGTAAAGAATCAATCTCTTTTGCCTGGGCACGAATTTGATCCGAGACATTAAGTGGAACCGTTAATTGCCCACGTCCATTTTCCACTTCGACTTCAACTGTCAGATCTTGAGCTTGCTCACCTAGCGTAATTGTATCTATAATGGTTCCCAATGTAGCTTGTGTTAAGGAGTTTTCCGGTTCAACTTGAATGCCTTGATCCCTAATAAGTTTAACCGTAATTCTTTGTTTCTCTTCCGTTTTTTTTATTTGCGGGTCTTGGTTAACTAATGTAAGCAAAGTTTCCCGCTGTTTTGTATCATACTCCTGTAAAACTTTTTCTTGTGTACGACTGCCGTACGCAAGCATAACCTGATTTAGTTCTTCAACATTAGCGGCCAACTCAATCTCATAGTTAAAGCGAGAAAGATTCTCTCGCACTAGAGAACGAGTATCAACACCAAGGTTTTTTGCTAGTTTTCTATTGTACTCAACCAGATCCTTGGCCATCCTTTGTTTTGCCGTAAAATCTTCTGAAATGGGAGTCAAGCGGTTACTTACCAAAAAGAATCCTGTACCCAGGAGCACCGTGTTAATTAGCAACAAGAGTAAAATAAATGGTAGAACTTTCTTAGACATCGTTAGCCCCATTTCTGAATCATGCATGTACTTCCAACTCCTGCTCTAGTGTATCACCGCTATTTACTAAAGATTATCAGAAAGAAATTAAAAAGTCTTTATAAATATATTAAAAAATATTAAAGCTCTCTAATAAACGAGGCAAAAATAGAAGTGTTCCCACAATCATGGCATAAATAGCTGCCAACAAAGCAGCACCTGCAGCTGCATTTTTTGCTAAACCAGCTAAAGGATGATAATCACGGGTAAAGAGGTCAACTACCCGCTCTAAAGAAGTATTGAGCATCTCCATCGTCATCACCAAAAAGATAGCAGAAAACAAAAAAAGCCACTCGGTCCGATTCAAGCGGAGCCAAACGCCGGCAGCCACAGCAATTAATGCCATCGTTGTATGTAAACGCATATTTCGTTCACTACGCCAAGCATCAGCCAAGCCACAAATAGCACAACGAAGACTATCCCTCGCATTTTTATGTTTAAAGTCCATGACGAGTCGCTCCCACAGCCTTTAACAGCTCTTCTTCCACAATCCGCATCTCTTGTTGATCGGCAGAGTTTATATGATCATACCCGAGTAAATGCAGAAGTCCATGTGTAAACAAAAATAGGATCTCCCTCTCTACGCTATGCTCAAACTCTTTGGCC